>PUMC01000015.1 GCA_003552425.1 Candidatus Acetothermia bacterium
TCCGAGGAGATGGACCTCCGTGATGCCACGCGTGCCCATGAAGAGCTCTCTGAGCGTTTCCCCGGGGTCGGCGTGGCTCTCCTGCACGGCCGCATGGCTGCTGACGAAAAGCGGACGGCGATGGAGGAATTCCGCTCCGGTCGGGTGCGGTTGCTCGTGGCCACCACGGTGGTCGAGGTCGGCCTTGACGTGCCCGATGCTTCGTTCCTGGTGGTGGAGCATGCGGACCGTTTCGGGCTGGCACAGCTTCATCAGCTGCGGGGACGGATCGGTCGTGCTGGGCAGCCCGCGCGGTGCTATGCGATTGCTGACCCGTCAACGGAGGAAGGGCAGCGCAGATTGGTGGCGTTTCGTGACCTGAATGACGGGTTCGCGATCGCTGAAGAGGATCTTCGGATTCGCGGGCCGGGGGACCTCTTGGGAACCGCGCAACATGGCTTTGTGTCGAGACTTAAGGTCGCTGACTTGATCCGTGATCTGCCGCTTCTAGAGCAGGCACGCCGGGAGGCGGGGCGGATTGTGGAGGCGGGGCTACCCACATGGCTGGCCAGCGAGGTCGAGCGGAGATTCGGTGACGCGCTTGAGCTGCTGGGGGTTTGACCGTGTTCAGTGACCGTGTGATGAAGCGGCTGGAGCTGTTGGCGGGGTTTCGGCTTTCAGAGGAGGAACGCGAGGCCTTGAAGGGTGATCTGGAAACGATCCTTGCCTGCTTCGGGGAACTCCGGTACCTGGATGTGGATGGCCTTCCGCCGTTCGGTCTCCTCCCCCAAGGCGTTCAGTCCTGGCGGAAGGATGAGGTAGTGCCGTCGTTGACGCAGGAACGGGCCTTGGAGTCTGCCTCGGGGATTCGGGAGGGGTTCTTCGCCGTGCCCTTAGTGCGCGGTTGTGACCCCGAGGAGAACTGGTAGCTGGGAGGGCTTTCCCGTATGATGGCCCTCCATGGGCGCGGGATGGCGCAGAGCCTACAAAACAAAAGTTGTGGAACCTATCCGCCTGCTGGAGCGGGCCGAGCGAGAAGAGCGGTTGCTCCAGGCTGGGTACAACGTGTTCAGGTTGGATTCCGAGGACATCTACATCGACCTCCTCACGGACTCCGGCACAGGCGCCATGTCCCAAGCGCAGTGGGCTGCGCTGATGGATGCTGACGAGGCTTACGCCGGATCGCGATCGTTTCGCACCTTCCATGAGACCGTGCAGTCCATCACCGGCATGCCCCATGTGCTACCCACGCACCAGGGACGGGCCGCCGAGCACATCTACTTTGCCTCGACCCTCGACCAGGGCAGTGTGGTCCCGAATAACACGCACTTTGACACGACGCGGGCCAACGTCCTTGCGTTGGGGGGCCGGCCGGTGGACGTCCCCGTTCCGGAAGCCTCGGATTCCGTTTGTGCGGAGCCGTTCAAGGGGAATATGGACGTCGACGCTCTGGAGCGGCTCATCCGGCAACACGGTGTGGCGCGTATCCCAGCGATCTTCCTTACGGTGACGAACAACACCGCGGCGGGGCAGCCGGTATCGATGGCCAATGTTCGGGCGGTATCGGAGGTGGCGCGGGCGCACGGGATACCGTTGATGTTGGATGCAGCGCGCTATGCGGAGAACTGTTTCTTCGTGCACGAGCGTGAGGAGGGCTACGGTGACCTGCCGGTGGAGGCTATCGCTCGAGAGCTCTTCTCGCTGGTCGATGGATGCCTGATGTCGGCGAAGAAGGACGGTCTGGGGAACATCGGCGGCTTCATGGCCCTTCGGGACGCGGCGTTGTTCCAACGTTGCCGTGATCGGTTGATCCTCGTCGAGGGATTCTCCACGTACGGCGGGCTTGCCGGCCGTGATCTTGCCGCGTTGGCCGTGGGGATGCGTGAGGCGTTGGATGTTTCCTATCTTGCTGAGCGTGTGGGCCAGGTGCGTTGGCTGGGCACGCGGTTGAAGGCAGAGGAGATCCCCGTGTACTGGCCTCCGGGTGGGCACGCTGTGTATGTTGACGCGGCGCGGCTCCTGCCTCACATCCCGCTCGAGCAGCTTCCTGGACAGGCGCTGGTGTGTGCCCTGTACCGCGAGGGAGGCGTGCGGGCTGTGGAGGTCGGCTCGGTGATGTTGGGCGAGGCGGCGCAGATGGAACTCGTACGTTTGGCGATCCCCCGCCGTGTGTACGCGCAGGACCATCTGGCTTGGGTGATCGATACGCTGATCCGTGTCAAGGAGCGGTCCGACGAGGTGCTGGGTATGCGCCTGGAGGAAGGCGAGGGCCCGCTGCGGCATTTCGTGGCGCGCTTTGTTCCGGTGACCTGAGCCGATGTCGATCGCCTGGTTGGGTTTCTCCCTATCGCTTGTGTTCCTCTTGATCATGGCTCACTGGAGCCTGTGGGTGGCCATGTTCGGGGCGGCGCTGGTGTTGGGCGCTTTCACCCTCTCCCCGGGGGGGATTGGGGGGGCGTTGGTCAGCGTACTGACGGATCCTTCGGTCATGCTCTTGGGGTTGGCGGTGACGATCATCCCGGTGATCGGTGAAGCGTTGGAGCGCACGGGCCGGATGGATTCCCTCATGGCGAACATGCGCATACCCCGGCGCGCGTTTGTGGGTGTGTCTCCCGCACTGATGGGGATGCTGCCTATGCCTGGGGGGGCGTTGCTGTCGGCTCCCTTGGTGGAGCGCGCAGGCGGCGCGCCCTCGGACGTACGGGCGGCGGCGAATGTGTGGTTCCGCCACGCGCTGCTCCTTGTGTATCCGCTTTCCGCTTCGCTGATTACGGCCGCGAAGCTGGCGGACTTGGAGGTGTGGCAGGTACTCCCCTACCAACTGCCCGCGCTGGCGTTGACGGTGGGGCTGGGGTACGTGTTCTTCCTCCGGCAGTTCAACGGGGCCTTGCCACGGACAGGTGCGTTTTCCCTTAGGGGACTCTTGGTACCGCTGGGCATCCTGTTGGTGGCTCCGGGACTGGACTTCGCTCTCAAGCAGCTTCCAGTGCTCCCCGTTGCCGAACTGGCAACGGTGATCGGCGTGTCGGTGAGCTTGACCGTGGCCCTGTGGGGGAGGTCCTCCCTGGGTGAGCTGGGGGCGATGATCCGTAAGGCCAAGCCGTGGAGATTTGGGCTGATCGTGGTGGGGATGTTCGCCTACTTGGCGGTGTTCCGTGCCTCGGGGACACCGCAGTTGATCGCCGACCTGAACCTGTCGCCACAAGCGCTCTGTGTGGGGATCGGGCTGTTCTTGGGACTTGCGACGGGGCGGGAGCAAGCTCCAGCCTCGATCGTTATCCCCATCTTCCTTGCCACCTACGGGATCATGACCCCTTGGGCTTTTGCCGTCACCTACTTCGCTGTGTACATCGGTTTTGTGATGTCGCCCGTGCACCCCTGTGTCACCGTGTCTGCAGAATACGCCGGCACGACGCTTGGAGGGCTTCTCAGGAGGATGCTGGTCCCGAGCCTCCTGGCATTGGGGGCTGTGTTGGCAGCGAGTTACTTGGTGCTGTAAGGCGTCGCACGTGGGGCATGCCCATGCCTGCCACGATTGTGACCGCCCCTACGATCTGCCAGTTGACGAGTGTCTCTCCAAGAACGAGCCACCCCAGGACCCCGGCGAACACCGGCTCCATCGTCAGCACGATGGCTGTGTACGCTGCGGTGGTGCGCTGCTCGACCCACGACAGAAGGCCGAAGGCCACCGTGCTTGCTAGGATACCCGTGATCAGTACGGCAACCCATGCTTGCGCCGGCAGGACGAACTGCGGTTGCTCCCATACGAGCGTTCCCACCCAGCAGAGGGCGGCCACCGTTGCCAGCTGGGGGGCCAGCATTGCCCGCACGCTGCACTGCTTGGCGTAACGATCCAGGAGCAGAAGATACGCGGCAAAGGCCACGGCGCAGCCCAAGGTGAGCAGGTCGCCGAGCCCGGTCGGTCCCAGAGGATCGCGCGAGCCCAGGACAAGAAGCGCGAGCCCCCCGGCGGCAAGTCCCGCACCTGCCCAGGTAGGCCAGGGAGCGCGGAGTCCGGTCGTATGCCCGAGCAGAGGCACGAGCACGACCGAGAGTCCCGTGATGAGTGCGGACTTCTGTGCTGTGGTGTACACGAGTCCCCATGTCTGCAGGAAGTAACCGGCGAACAGAGCCGCGCCGAGGAGCATCCCCCGGCGGACCGCTGCGCTGCCTCGCTCGGGTCGCCACAGTAACAGAGCCAGCAGTGCGGCCAGTGAGAAGCGCAGCGCCAGGAACCAGAAGGGACCGGTTGCCGACAGGCCTTCTTTCACCAGAACGAATGTCCATCCCCACACGGCGGCAACGGCCAGCAACGCCAGGGTACGCATCAGGCCGCGATGAAGTGGATCACATCGCCGTCGCGCACTGTGTAGTCGCGACCTGCGCGCGTGACCTTCCCCGCGTCACGCAGGGCGCGTTCAGATCCTGCAGCGAGCAGACCGGCCAGATCCATAACCTCGGCAAGCACAAACCGATCGCGGAAGTCGCCATGGATTGAAGCTCCGGCATCCGGTGCTCGTGTACCCTTGACCACGGTCCACGCACGGACCTCGGGCCCCTCCACGGTGTAGAACGTCACGAGGTCAAGCAGCGCGTACGCAGCCTGCAAGAGGCGTTCCAGTGCGGATTGCTGAAGTCCCCACTCCCGAAGGAAGACCAGTCTTTCCTCCACGTCCTGGGAGACCTCAGCCACCTCGGCTTCCAAGCGCCCGCGGACACCCACCCACGGTGCTCCCTCCTCTGCCGCGTGGTTGCGCAAAGCCTCGAGATGACCGTCGCCTTGGGTGTCGCCGAGGTTCGCCACAAACAGGACTGGCTTGGCGGTTAGCGGGGCGATCTCTCGGATGAGGGAGGCCTCGGCAGAGGACAGCGAGGCAACGCGCAACGGGGTCCCGGCAGCGACGTACTCGGTCATGCGGCTCAGGGCTTCCAGTTCGTCTTTCGCCGCCCGGTTGCCGGTCCGGGCGACCTTGGCCGCCCGTTGCTCGCGCTTCTTGAGGGTGTCGAGATCCTTGAGGAGGAGTTCGGTGTTGACCATCTCGATATCGCGCTTGACATCGAGGGACCCTGTGGGGTGGGCAACGTTCATGTCGTCGAAGCAGCGAACCACGTGGAGGATAGCGTCGACACCACGGATCTCGGCGAGGAATTGGTTGCCCAAGCCCTCGCCCTGGGCCGCGCCCGACACCAACCCCGCGATGTCCACCACTTCGATTGTGGTGTGCACTTTGCGTTTCTCCGGGTACAGGGCGTGCAGCTGGTCGAGTCGGTTGTCGGGAACGCCTGCTATGCCCCGATGCGGCTCGACGGTGCAGAAAGGGTAGACCTCGACGCGTGCTCCCCCGGCAGTCAGGGCGTTGAACACCGTGGACTTGCCTGCGTTGGGCAGCCCGACCAGGCCGAAACTGCGGCTCACGACACGCGTCCCTCCAGGAGTGTCTTCACTTCCGCCGGTGTGCGCGCAACCGGGATGCCCCGCTGCTCGAGGCGTGTCGCCTTTGCTTGGGCAGTGCCTTCCCCCCCGGAGACGATGGCTCCCGCGTGCCCCATGCGCTTGCCCGGAGGAGCGGAAAACCCGGCAATGTAAGCCACTACGGGAATACCGAGGTGTTCAGCGGCCCAGTCCGCAGCTTCCTCCTCCGCGGTTCCGCCGATCTCGCCGACCAGCACGATGGCCTTGGTCTCCGGATCCTCGGCCAGATCGGGGAGAAGATCGACATAGGTACTGCCGACGAGGGGATCGCCCCCTATGCCGACCACCGAGGATTGGCCGATGCCGGCTTGGCTGAGGTGGTGGGCGATCTCATAGGTCAACGTTCCTGAACGCGACACGATGCCCACCGGTCCCGGGGAGAAGACGTCGCTGGGCATGATGCCCAGCTTGGCCTTCCCCGGGGAGATCAGCCCCGGGCAGTTGGGGCCGATGAGCCGCGTGCCGTACCCGCGGAGCAACGGGAGGGCGCGCAGCATGTCGTGCACAGGGATGCCCTCGGTGATGCAGACCAGCAAGGACACACCCGCCTCCGCGGCCTCGAGCATCGCGTCGAGGGCGAAACCGGCCGGGACAAACAGGATTGATGCTTCCACAGCCTGCTCCCGCACGGCTTCGGCGACGGTCCCGTATACGGGGATGCCGTCAAGCTCCTGTCCGCCCTTCCCGGGCGTGACGCCGGCCACGACCTGCGTTCCGTAGGCCACCATCTGCCTTGCATGGAACGCACCCTCGTTACCCGTGATACCCTGCACGGCAACCCGTGTGTTCGCGTCGACCAAGATGGACACGCCTCTCACCTCACTTAGCGCAAAGCATAGGCGGCCCCGCAGTTCGGGGCAAGACGTGGGACCTGTGGTTGAGGTTGTGTGTGCAGAACGCTAGCATACTCGCCATGCCGGCATATCTCGTTGTAGAGGGGAAGCGCTACCCGGTTGACGGCTGCCTCCTTGACAAGGACGGCACGCTGCTGAGCTTCGATCACTGGTTCGAGGTGATGACACTGCGGGCACAGAAGCTCGCGGAGGCGCTGTCGCTGGTTCCCATGCAACGCGATGCGCTGCTTCACTTCATGGGGCTTGACGGAGACGAAGCGGTGAAGGGGGCGCACGGCATCATCCCCCTGCCCCGCAGCAGGGCCGAGCAGGCGGTTGTGGGTTACCTTAGCCAGGAGGGCTTGCTGGATGCCCGGGAGGCTGAGCTTCTTGTAGCTCGAACGTTTGCGGAGGTCGATGAGGCGTTTCCCTTCTCCGAGCATCTGCGGCCAACATGCGGGGCCGAATTGTTCCTGCGGGCGGCGCGGGATGCGGGTGTGAAGGTCGCCGTGGTCACGCACGATGGTCGGTCGCCTGCTGAGCAACAGCTGCGTGCCCTGGGCTGGGACAGGCTTGTGGATGCGGTTCTGGGCATCGAGGACATGTCCTGCCCCAAGCCGGCGCCTGACGGGGTGCTCGATGCGTGTCGCGTGCTCGGGATTACCCCAGAGCGCGCCCTGATGGCCGGTGACACGTGGGTTGACGTAGGTGCCGGTCGGAGGGCAGGATGCCGACCGGTGATCGGTCTTCTTACGGGCTTGGGTGATGCCGGGGAGTTGTCCGATGCCGACCACGTCGTGCCCGATCTCGCGTCGCTGAGCTTCGGCGAAGGTCGCTCGTAACGGTTGTGTTCTTCAGCCGGGTGGGTTCCTCACCGGAGCCAACCACAGACCGTTCACCCTGGGTACACTGATTCGTATGGCGGTTCGACTGTACGGCTACTTCGGTCACGGGAACCTGGGGGATGAGGCGCTGTGCACCGCCTGGCGACGTGCTGTTCCCCGATTGGTGCGGGCGCGTGTGGTTGCGCCCCCGTGGTTTCCGCGAGGACCGGGGACAACCTTGTTCTGCGGTGGCATTCTTCAGGATCGAACCTCGCTTCGTTCTCTGTTGTTCTACGCAGCAGCCGTGCGGTATGCCGCGTCGAGAGGACCGTGTGCGCTGGCGGCCGTTGGGGTGGATGTGCACAGTGCTTGGGGACGGCGGGCTCTGCGAAGCGCTGTTGGGGTTGCTGGTTTCATCTCGGGGAGGGACACACCATCCTGCCGGGCGATCGCTGCGGCAGGCGGGACGCCCCGCGAAGCTCGGGATGTGGCGCTCACGCTTCCTGCGCCGGCGCGGCGCTGCGGCGGTCCCGTGCTGGTGAACCTGACGCATGCGGTTGCACCGGATGAGCGGGCTTGTGTGCGCGCCCTTGCGCTTCGCGCGGGCGGGTTCTTGGATGCCGATGTGCGTGGTGTGGTGCTTGCTCGGGGTGAGGACGAGGTTGCCCTCCGAGGGTTTGCTCTCGTGCGCCCCGACACACCGGAGACGTTCATGGAACTGTTGGCCGGAGCGCGCCTTGTCATCGCTGCTCGCCTGCACGCACTCGAGCTTGCGCTGCTGTGCGGTGTACCGTTTGTTCTTGTGGAGGCTGCGGAGAAGACGCGCGCGTTTATCGAGCTCGTAGAGCGGGAACTGCCGGCACCCGTGCCCCGGGTGCCAGGGCCAGCGATCCCCGGTTGGTTGATGAGCTCTCAGTGGTCGAGGGCTCTGGGCCGAGCACGTGAACGCTTGGTCGGTGAAGCTTGGGAGGGGGTGCGCGATGTGTCCCGGTGGCTGGACCGTGTGGCATGATCCGGTGATGCCCGACGAGGCGGAGGCGCACCTGCGTGTTGTGCCAGGTTGTACGATTGTCGATGCCACGATCGGTCTTGGTGGCCATGCTGCGCGCTTCTTGGAGCGTGGGGCGCGTGTGGTTGGGGTGGATCGGGATCCGGAAGCTTTGGAGGTGGCCCGGGCCCGGCTGGCTGCGTGGGGAGACCGGCTACTCCTCGCGCATGGAGATTTTCGCTTCCTGGGGCATATCTTGAAGTCAGTCGGTGTGGAGCGCCCTGACGGCGTGTTGTTGGACCTGGGCGTTTCGTCCCTGCAGTTGGGACGTCCGGAGCGAGGGTTCAGCTTTCGGCACGAAGGCCCCCTGGATATGCGGATTGATCCGGCCTCTCCGACCACGGCTTACGATCTTGTGAACAAGCTGCCGGAAAAGGAACTGGCAGACCTGCTCTGGGAACTGGGTGAGGAGCGTCTGTCGCGGCGTATTGCCCGCAGTGTTGTGTGGCATCGCGACCGTGCCCCGTTGCGCACCACGAAGGAACTGGCCAGCCTGGTGGCGCGGTGCTATCCGAAGGGCCGTCGGCGCATCCACCCGGCAACGAAGACCTTCCAGGCTCTGCGCATGGCGGTCAACGAGGAGGCCGACGCACTGCGTGAGGGTCTGCAGGCTGTATGCGATGTGCTGCCCGGCGACGGCCGGGTGTGCGTGATCTCCTTCCATTCCCTTGAGGACCGGGAGGTCAAACGCGCCTTTCGTGCGGGGGAGCAAGCCGGACGGCTTCGTGTGTTGACCCCCAAGCCACAGACCCCTCGCCCAGCGGAGGTGAAGGCGAACCCACGGGCACGCTCTGCAAAACTCCGGGCAGCAGAGGTGCGCGAGGTCGCCCCGCACTAGGCCAGCTGTCCTCCCTCTCCCGACTGCCTGTCCCTAGGGTGGTAGAGCATGAAGGCCCGAGTGCGAACGTTGTCCTTACCGTGGGTGGGGACACGCAGCGTTGGTTTGTCTGCCTACTGGCTCCGGGTGTTGGCGGCGTTGGGGGCTGGCACCCTGGTGGCTGGTCTGGTGTTCCTATACCTCCTGTTGGTGTCGGACCTCACGCTCACCCGCCGCGAGGTGGCCAGGGCCACGCTGTCGGTGCAGAAGCTGGAGCGGGAGGTCTTGTACTACACGTACCGTGTGGATGAAGCCTACAGTCGGGCGAAGGTCGAGGCACGCGCGCGGGCATTGGGCATGAAGCCGTTCGATGAGAAGCGCATCACGAGACTCAACAAGGGCGATGGATCAACGACAAGCCGTTAGACGGAGCGCGGTGTTCTTCGCGGTGCTGGCTGTGGGGATGCTCGTGGTGGTGGGGCGCCTTGTTCAGCTTCAGGTTGTGGAACACACCCGCTGGGCTGCGGCAGCGTCGAGGATCCAGGAGGAGGTTGTCGAGGTCCCTGCCCAGCGGGGGACGCTGTATGGGTCAACGGGGATAGCGCTTGCGCAGGATGTTCCCGGCTATGCCCTGGCCCTTGACAACCACCACATGACGCGCCCCGAACTGTTGGTAGAACTCCTTGTGGAGGTGCTTGCCTTCTCCCGATCCGACGCTGAGGACAGAGTGTACAGAAGCTCCTATTTCACCTGGCTATCGCGGCGGCTGGATTTGGAGACCGGGGACCGTCTTCGCGCCCGGGCTCGGGAGCTGGGTGTGCGGGGACTTCTGTTCTTCGACAGTTGGATCCGTGTGTACCCGCAGGGCCATCTTGCCCTTCCGGTGCTGGGTGTCGTAGGGGTCGACGGGCAGGGTCTGGCGGGACTGGAGCTTAGGTACGAGGAGAAACTGGCGGGCCGCCCGGCGGTCTACCGGGTGCTGCGAGGCAGGGACGGGCGCGTATACAACCTGGAAATCGAGGACCCGGGCGCGCGCGGGGATGATCTGCTGCTGACCATCCACCCCGATGTTCAAGCGGTATGCGAAGCACAAATTGCTGATGGTGTCGAGCGTTTCAAGGCGGAGCGGGGATTTGCCATCGTCCTGGATCCACAGTCGGGGGCCGTGTTGGCCTTGGCACAAGCTCCTTCGTTCGACCCCGAGGAACCGGGGGCAAGCGTGGATTACCTCCAACCATGGGCAGTCACCCAGGTGTTCGAGCCGGGTTCCACGTTCAAGGCTGTTGCCGGCTTGGCGGCGCTGGATGCGGGGGCGGTTCGCTCCGAGGACGTGTTCCATGCCAATTCCCCGATCCTGGTGATGGGGGTACCGTTGCGCAACGCTGATCCCACGATTGCCTACGGAAACGTGACCTTCGAGCGTGCGATGGCGCAGTCGCTCAACGTGGTCTTGGTCCAGGCAGCCCAGCAGCTGGGGATTGAGCGTATGTACGATTATCTGACCAGGATGGGTTTCGGGCGTCCTACGGGCATCGAACTCCCCGGGGAGGCGGACGGGATCATGCGACCGCTCGATCAGTGGACGGAGCTTGACCTGGCGACGAGTTCGTACGGTCAGGGGATTGCGGTGACGGGTGTGCAGTTGGCGGCAGCGTTCGGAGCGATGGCCAACGGAGGTGTCCTGTACCAGCCCCATGTGACGCATGATGGTGGCGGACCTGTAGCCCGCGTGGCCTCGCCGGAAGCGGCCTATGAGATGCGGTCCATGCTTCGAAAGTCCGTGGATCCCGCGCGCTGGGTGCTCCCGTCGCGGTTCGCGGACGTCCCCGGCTACGAGATCGCAGGGAAGTCGGGCACAGGAGAGAAGGCGTTCCCTGGAAGGGGTTACGTTCCGGGACACTACATCTCGGCCTTTGGCGCGTTCTTCCCCTGGGTGTCCCCGGAGTACGTGGTGATTGTCGTCTACGACGAAATCGATGCCAGTGAAGGCATGGTCAGGGTGTGGGGTGCGCACTCGGCCGGACCTACCGTGGCGAGGATCGTGGAGGGCATGGAGGACGCGGGGGTCGTGCGCCCTTACGAGGAAAGCACGGCCGATGGGCGGTCGGGATACGTTAGGTAGAGCGCGGCATGACTGCCGTTCACCGCGCGGGCCACGGTCTCCAGAGCGCGGGCGGGAGAGTTGTTGTCCTTCGAAAGGTGTGTCAAGAGAACGGCTTTTGGGCCTGCGGACCCGAGACGGGCCACGGTTCGGCCCGTTTCATCGTTGGCCAGGTGGCCTCTGGGGCCTAGAATGCGCATTTTGATCGGCCAGGGGTACGGGCCGGTGAGCAGGAGTTCCGTGTCGTGGTTGGCCTCGAGCATGAGATGGGTGCAGCCCTTGAGAGCGGCCAGCACAGGGGGGCTGACCTGTCCTAAGTCGGTAGCCAGCGCCAGCCTGGCCTCCGCTGTTTCCAGCCTGAGACCCACGGGCTCGGCCGCGTCATGGGAGACGGGAAAGGGCGTCACGGTGAGTCCCGCGAGCTCCATCCCCGCGGCAAGGACCTGTCCGTCGATGCCGAGTGCCTGGAGCGTTCCGCGGCTGCCGGCCACGCGAATGCCCCTTCGTACGGCGGTCGACAGACCCCTCACATGGTCCGCATGCTCGTGCGTCAGGATCACCCAGCCGAGGCCTGTGGTCGTCATCCCGGCACGGGCGGCCCGACGCAGGGTCTCCCTCCACGACAGTCCAGCGTCGACGAGCACAGGGCCTTCAGGCCCCTCGATAAGGGTGGCGTTACCCGTGGATCCGCTTCCCAGGGAGCAGAACTTCACTCCTTGCTGCCCTTCTGGAGGAGCGTCAGCAGGTCGATTGGAACAGGAAACACGACTGTGGTCGCGTTCTCCGAGGCGATGTCGGCGAGGGTCTCCAGGTACCTGAGCTGCAGCGCTCCTGGAGAGCGGTTCATGATATCGGCTGCCTGACCGAGCTTCTCGGCTGCCTGAAGCTCGGCTTGTGCATGGATGATCTTGGAGCGTCGATCGCGCTCGGCTTCAGCCTGGGCGGCGATGGCGCGCTGCATATCGGTAGGGATCTTCACATCCTTGATCTCCACGGTGATGACCTTGATCCCCCAAGGGTCGGTGTGTTCATCGATGATCTCCTGGAGTTGCTTGTTGAGCTTCTCCCTTTCGCCGAGGATCTCATCCAGCTCCGCTCGGCCCAGAACGGAGCGCAGCGTTGTCATGGAGATCTGTCGGGTGGCCTCGATGAAGTCCATCACTTCGACGACGGCGGCCTGAGAGTCCATGACCCTGAAGTAGACTACGGCGTTGACGTTCGCGGGGACGTTGTCGTGGGTGATCACCTCTTGGGGCGGTACATCAAGGGTGATGGTCCGCAGATCTACGCGGACCATGCTATCCACGATGGGGATGACGAAGAACAGACCAGGTCCCTTCGCTCCGATCAGCCGGCCAAGCCGGAAGATGACGCCTCGCTCGTACTCCCGCACGATGCGGATCGCGCTGGCCAGGAACAGCCCTACCGCCGCGATGATGATGATCAGCGTGAGCCCCATGGTCCCCTCCTCACTGCGCACAGTTGCGCCGGTCATGATAGGCGTCTAGGACGGCGGTTGTCAACGAAGGAAGGACCGCTGCGCAGGGCGAGCTTGGAGGAGGTCGCGTCTTCTGGGGTGCGCACAGCGCGCGTCCGGACCTGGAGGGTGCGTCCATGGGGGAGATCTCCTTGGGGCAGGTGAACA
>PUMC01000100.1 GCA_003552425.1 Candidatus Acetothermia bacterium
AGTGCGATCGTCATAAGCATTTACGCTTAAATTAATGCCGGTCAGCTCCGCAGATGTATGTTTTGAGAGTGTTTCAGCCATTTTCTTCACGGTTTCCGGAGGGAGCCACTCATTATAGCGATTCATTCGTTACTTCTTCGACAAGCGTACTGTAAACTTTGCCTCGGAAAGAGCTAGCGTCACCGCTTAAAATGCCGCCGCAAAGCTCTATACCAGCCCCCTCGAAGGCTTTCTCGTCATCTTCAGTCAGTACCAGGTCGTCCGGCTCACGCGAAGCGAAGTTGTCAAGGCCCATATTATCACCTCGAAAACAGTTTGCGCATTTGGTGCAACAATAGTACAATTCTTATAATTATATGCCAAACAAAAAACCTTGATTAACCCTCACCTTTGACCAGGCGAAGATCCAAGCTCAGCAGGAAAACGAACGAGATGGTAAGAATAAAAGCTAACAGGTACTATAGTGGAGCAAAGATCAAGTTGCATCTGTAGGGATGATGCTGAGGGATATTGCTAGTCATAATAACACCGAGCATTATCATGACTGGCAGCTGACCTAAATCTTCAAAAGAAGAAATAACTATCTGTGCAGGCGAAATAACTATTATGAAATACAACAAGGTTTTTGCCACATTTGCCGACAAACAGCTGGAGAAAGAGTTCCTGGAGCATGAAAGGGAAAGTGCTTTGAAGTACTTGCGTCCCGTTGTTCTCATTTTAGGTATTCTCTTTTTCCTTTTTATTATTCCTGATTATTTTCTTATTCCGTCTGCTCAGGCTTTCCGGAATATTCTGCTCCTCAGGGGTACTTTTTTACTGCTGATAGTGTTTTTCTTTATCATGCTGGGGCAAAAAGGTGTCCAGTCAAATCTACACAGCTGGGTTTCCGTCTATGCCCTGATTGTAACGGTCTTTTACCTGTTCATCTATTACCACTATGAGGCCCCAGCAGGGGCTTCTCCCTTTTTTGTGCAGTCGCTGGCTGTTATTGTCCTGATTTTGATCTTTTTCAGTTTGGACAGCCACTGGCTGTATATGGTGGCGATATCTTTGTTTCTCAGCGCCGGTTTTATGGTTGTCTCCTATTACCGCCAGGAGGAAATCCCTGCAGTGGGATTTGCCGCTGTGTTTGTCTACATCATGCTTGTTTTAGGAGTTAGTAGTATCTCGGCATACCGGATTAACCTCTATAAAAGGATGCAATTTATTGACAGGCGGGAGCTTAAACAACTATCTGAAGAAGATGTCTTGACCGGGTTCTACAATCGAAATAAATTCAATGCGGAACTTAGTAGGTGGCTCGATCTGGCCAGACGTTATCAATACAGCTTTGCCCTAATTATGCTGGACGTTGATAATTTAAAATCTATAAATGATCTGCACGGTCATCTGGTTGGAGACGAGATTTTAAAAGAGTACGCCGGTTTGGTGCAGAGCAGGCTGCGATCATCTGATATTTTTGCCCGCTGGGGTGGAGATGAATTCATTGTTTTGCTTCCAGATGTCGACTTGAGCCAGGCAATCCGGACGGCTGAGCACATCCGCGATACTGTTACCTCATATAAATTTCAGCATGCTGAAACTGTCAAATGCAGTTTTGGAATTGCCGAGTTTGAAAAAGGTGACGACCATATCAAGATCATCAAGAGAGCTGACAGCCGGCTCTATCAGGCCAAGCGAGAAGGAAAAAACCGGGTTGTCGGTAAATAAGTTAAGCCTTCCGGACTCATACCGCTTCGAGCAAATCATGCCGGCTTATGCTACCGACATCCTGCATGATTATAATGGTTCTGCTGAACCGGGAGGTGGCAAAATTGAGTCCTCTGGATAAAAAAAAGCGGAAGCGCCGGTTGCTTGTATGGGTGGCAATAATAGTCGTCGTTATAGCCGCGGTTATCCTGGTAACGGACTTTTTGCGCTGGCAGATGGTGCGGGGGTTGTTCTGGCGGCCCGGTGAAATTAACCCGCAGCTGGAAACTGTGGTTATTATTGACCCCATGTATACTCCACCGGAAGAAAACCTGCTTATGAACCCGGCTTATACCCTGGCTGATTATGTGCAGCAGCAGGCGGCGGTAAATATTGATATCATCCATTACCCGGAAGCGGGTACGGAAAGAGTTTTAAAACATGATCCGGTTTGCGTGCTTATTTCCGGGCAGACGGCGCCCTGGACCGATTATAAGCCCGCGGAGATGGAAGCGGTATTCAGTTTTTTAAGGGAAACCGAACTGCCGGTGCTCGGTATTTGCGGAGGGCATCAGTTGATAGCCCAGGCTTACGGTGTCCTGGTGGCTCCGATGGGTTACCAGGAGCTGGGTTATATTCAAGTGGAACTGCTGGCCGACGATCCGCTGCTGGACGGCCTGGAGAGCCCGGTTACCGTCTTTAGCTGGCATGGAGAAGAGATTAAAGAAATGCCGGAAGAGTTTATCCTGCTCGGGTCGAGTGAACTGTGCCGGGTGCAGATCTTTCGCCACCGGGAAAAAGAGATTTTTGGTGTGCAGTTTCATCCTGAGCTTTCGGGCCGCAAGCCGGATGGGAAGATCATGCTGCTTAATTTCTTTGCACAATCCGGTATGCCGCTCGAGTAACATAATATATCTAAACAGCAAATCAGCGCTGTTTCTCCGCCACCTTTTTACCGCCTGGCAGAAACTCTCGGTAATAATTTATAGGAACAGTGTAATATTTCAAGACCTGACCCTAACCCCTGAATG
>PUMC01000118.1 GCA_003552425.1 Candidatus Acetothermia bacterium
AGCCACAGGCGGTCATCGTCCTGGCCGTCCAGATCGAGGTCCCCGTAGAACTCCGCCGGGTAGCAGTCTGGATCGAAGGGATCCGTGCCGGACGCGATCTCGTCCTCGTCCGAGAATCCGTCCCCGTCAGTGTCCACCGGGAGGGTGCTGATCGGACGGATGATGGGGATGGGCTGCGAGTTACAAGGATCGTGGGACAGGCCGTCCAGCCATCCATCGCCGACCGAATCGCGGTTTGTCGGATCGAGATACGGCACGAACCGGACGACGTAGTCGATATCGTCGCGCGTGATCACCTGCTCGATCACGCCAGCCTCCGGAAGCCTGTGTGCGTCGGGGTCAGGAAGGACCACGTAGATCGGCTCGCACACCCAGTCGACTTCCTCTCCGTCGAGCAGCCAATCGTTGTCCGTGTCGTGATCGAGGGGGTTCGTCGGCGGGAACACACGGCCGGTCGATTTGCGGATCCCGTGGCGCTCCTCCCAGTCGTCGAGTCCGTCCCCGTCTGTGTCCGGATCGCAGGGGTTGGTCTCGATGAGCCGGGTGAACGCCCCTCCTGGGTAGTTGATGATGTCGAAGTCCCCCGGGTGGAAGTCGAAGTGCCCGTCGTGGTTCAGGTCCTCTTCGCCATCGAGGAGCCCGTCGCCGTCCGTGTCGGGGTTGAGGGGATCCATGCAGCCGAGCGAGGGATACGTGACGAGAATGGGTCGCCCGAACGAATCGTGGGTCGGGATCAGGTGCTGCCTGTTTACGGAGAACCCCAGGACTTCGATGCCGTCGCCCACTGCGTCCCCGTCGGTGTCGGGGTTGTTGGGGTCGGTCTCGTCCGGATGACGTCTTCCGTCGCCGCGTTCGTTCTCGCCGATACCCAAGGGGTTCGGGTGGCCTCCAATGCCCGTGAGGCACCGGGGGTTGATCACAGCACCGGGATGGTCGCTCAACATGTACGGTGTACGCGCTCCGCCATCACACAGCCCGTCCGCGTCCGTGTCCGGGTCCAGGGGGTTCGTGGGGTTTTCACCGAGGACTTCGGCCGAGTCCAGGAGCCCGTCCTTATCTGTGTCGGCTGTGAACGGGCAGGTTCCCAGGTCGACCTCCATCCCATCGCTCAGTCCATCGCCGTCCGTGTCCCAGTTCCCGGGGTCCGTGCCCAGGCCAACTTCCACTCCGTCAAGCACCCCGTCTCCGTCTGAATCGGGGTTACAGACGTTGGGGAGGCGGCTGCCGCCAATCCTGCCTGCCCGCAAGAGTGGGTCTGCCTGGGTGGAGAGCCGCGTGGCGTCGGCATCGGTCACGATAGGCGTCGGGTCAACGAGCGTGTAGACCATCCCCGGCCAGCCGGGTTGCAAGGACTCGGCCGGAAGGTGGCTTGCTGCAGGCGTGGGATAGAGACCCTCCTCGAAGGTCCATGTGTAGGGTTCACCATCGAGGAACACGGTTCGAGTAATGACGGCCCCGTCAACGACCCCGTCGTCGTCCGAGTCGGCCCTGTTGACGTAGGGACAGGTATCCTGCTCCCCGCCGAGACCAAGGAAGTAGGCTGAGCGGGGATCCCCGAGCCGGGTACCTGGGTAGAGATCATGCTGAAGGGTGTTGATGTTGAACGTCCATTCCGTCCAGTCGTCGAAGTAGTCCCCATCGGTATTGGGGTTCAGCGGATCGCTCTCCTGCTTGAACTGACGGTTGGGCCACTGTCCCGCGATGGCGATGAGCTCGTCGGCATCTCCGACCCGGTCGCCATCGGTGTCCCAGTGCAGGGGATCCGTGCCGGTAGTCATGTGCTCCTCGAAATCCGACAAACCGTCCTGGTCCATGTCGCTATCGAGGGCGGCCACGGTCGTGACCTCCTTGGTTCCGTAGCCGCCAGGCAGCCAGTGACCGTCCGGCACCCTTGCCGTGATCTCCCATCCCCACAGGAAGACCTCAACACCGTCGGACAGTCCATCTCCATCGGTGTCGGGGTTGCAGGGATCTGGCCACCCCGAAGCCGGACCGTAACTGTCGCCCAGCGTCACGACATCCTCCGACCAGGGGATGCGGTGGGGCTCGTCCCTACCGCCCCGCGTGACCTCTTCGTAGTCGGAGAGGCCATCCCCGTCTGAGTCGGCCACGGCCACGAACGGCCCGTAGGTCATGTATGGGCCGCTCGGCGAGCAGGACTTGCCGATCTCGTAGTAGTCGATGAGGCCATCGCCGTCGGTGTCGGCGATCAAAGGATTCGACCACATGCGTTCATCATCGAACCCCGGGAAGTACGTATATGGACAGTCACCCTTTGCAGCCGGTAAGTTTTCCGCAAACCCATGTTCCGGAGTGGGCGCAAAGCGCGTGGACACCTCGATCCCGTCGCTGACCCCGTCGCCGTCGGTGTCCCAGTGGAGCGGGTTCGTGCCGTAGACGTTGAGCTCCCAGCTGTCAAGCAGCCCATCCTGGTCCATGTCGAAATCGAGGGCGGGCACCGTGACCACGGGGCCGTCGGGTGTGTTGGCCGTAGTCGTCCAGCCCCACAGGCCGACCTCCGCACCGTCCGACATCCCGTCGCCATCGGTGTCCGGGTTGCAGGGATCGGTCCACCCGATTCCAGGGCGGGTGCTATCCCCTATCTGTACGATACCTGTGGGCCATGATTCGCGCGTTGGGTTACGGGTGCCTCCCGCAGTGACCTCGGCATGGTCGGACAGGCCATCCCCGTCGGAGTCGGCCATATTGACGTACGGTCCGTAGGTCGCGCCATCGGGGATGCCACTCACTTCCCCGGTCTCAGGGTCACGAATCCCGCACGACTTGCCGATCTCGTAGTAGTCGGACAGGCCATCGCCGTCTGTGTCGGCGAGCAGAGGGCTCGACCACATGCGCGGATCGTCGAAGCCTGGGTAGAACACCCATCCTGAGACGGGATCTGTGCTGGATCCGTTCATGTCGAAGTGCGCAGCAGTGCGGCCGAAGCGGGTGGAGACCTCCAGGCCATCGCCCAGGCCGTCGCCGTCGGTATCAGGGTTGCACGGATCTGTGCCGAACAGACCGTCTTCCGCGCCGTCGAGCAGCCCGTCGCCATCGCTGTCGGCGAACAGGGGGTTCGGACAGGCAAAAGCCCGATGCTCATTATTGTGGGGGTCGTAGTTCAGGATGATCCACCCGCCGGCGTCGTCGATCTCGTCGCCGTCGGTGATCCCGTCGCCGTCGGTATCCACCTTGTAGGGGTCTGTCCCGATGCGCATCTCAACGACATCCGGAATCCCATCGCCGTCGAGGTCCGTGCAGGCGATCAGCGAGTACGTCTCGAGGGCGATCTTGGCAAGCCCGATGAACAGGCCAACCCAATCACTTGCCGGGATGGTGCTCCCGGTGATCACCAGGAACCCGGCGCCGATGATGGGATCAGGCGCCGCTCGGACCGAGAGCTGACTTGCATCGAGAACCAGCGCAATTGTGTCGGCAGCAAGGCAGCCGGCGTTCAGGCCATAGATGATCTCGTGGACGTTGAGGGCGTTGGCTCCTGCAGGGACGCCCACTGTCTCGGGTTGGATGAACTCCGAACGGTCGGTGTTACCAGCGCCTGTAGACGTCAGGTGGACACGGTTAGTCGGCTTGTACTGGACGGTCAGGTTCGCATAGATGATGTCCGTTTCCACGTTTCCGTAAGAGAACGCAGCGTGCTGTGAGAGCGTTAGCAAATCTTCGAGTTCGGGCTCACCCTCCTTCCCGAGGTCGTGCACCGTGCCGGTTGGCATTGAGCGGGTGCCGGTCTCTCCCACATCCGTCACCGTTACGGTGTAGCTATAGCCTGTAGATGTTGCGGTGGTCTCGACCTTGGTTTCCGTTAGCCGCCGGAAGATGGCTTGCGCAAACGCGCCGTCGGTTGAGGCATGGACACCGCCAATGGGCTCATAGACCAGATGGAGGGTGTCGAAATCCGCGTCGAGGTCGAGCCCTGTGCGCATATAGTGGAAGCTGCGGAGTGAGTGGTGATCGGTAGGAGAAGGGATCAGGGCAAGCCTGTCCCCGATGGGGGTGGGCGAGATCACGCCTTCCACTTTGGGTTCGAGTGTCTTCGTAATCCTCAGCATGCCTAGTGGGGCGGACTTCACCCCCTCATCGCCTACATCGCTGACTTTGACGATGAAGCGCGCGCTTTCGTTGACGAGTATGGTGTCAGACGGGGCCTCGGTGAACTCGATCTTCGTTGGCCGCAGATTCACCGTGAGCAATGGCAGTTCCGTTGCCTTGCCTCTGTGGACGTTTGATCCGGAGTAGGTTGCCGTGATCGTGGTCATCCCGGCGTCGCCCGGGCCGGGTGTGTAGGTGACGGTACACGTGCCGTCAGCCGCCAACGTGCAACTGTCCTCGGAGAACACGCCGCTCTTGCTCCCCCCATCGGAGAAGGCCACCTCGCCGGTGGGCACCAAAGGCGTCCCGGCAGTGGTGCTGTCCTCCACGCTCACAGTGATCGTAACGGGCTGGTGGATGTACGCCGTGGTCGGGCTCATAGAGGCGGAGAGGTCTACGTTGCGCTTGATGATCTCCTGACTGAAGACGCCCGTGCTCTTGGAGAATCCTGTTGTGCCTTGATACGTCACCGTGATGATATGAGGACTCGTTGCGCCGCTTGTGGGCTTGTAGGTGAACGTGCAGCGCCCCGAGGCGTCAAGGGTCATCGTCCCTGCGCTCAGGACTCCATTACCAGAGGGTGCAACGGAGATGTTCACCTTCCCTGTAGGGTAGCTGGTGGGGTCAGCAGGCCTCACCACCTCCACCACAAATGTAGCGGTGTTCCCGACGATCAACGGGGTGTCCGCTCCCATGACGTGGGTGATGGTTGTCGGATCAGCGTCTGGCTCCTCAATATAGCCATGTGTGTCCGTGTCGCTGCTCCCGCTGAAGTTGGCATCCCCCCCATAGGAGGCCGTCAGGGTCAGCGAATCTGTCTGTGTACGGGTCATCGTGCACGACCAAGCACCGCTGGACACAGAGATGGACGCGCTGCAGCTTTTCGAGGTCCCGTCGGTAACCGTAACAGTGCCTGTCGGGTAGGGTGGTGCGTAGTCCCCCGTCACCGTTCCCGTAACAAGATACGACTGGCCCAAGAATGAGGGATTCGGTTCGTGGGAGACGATCACTGTCGTAGTACCTGCTTTGTTCACCGTGTGGTTGACGAGAGCGCTGCTGCTTTCGTTGTGATCACCGCTGCCCAAGTACTCCGCGGCGATCTCGTGCGTGCCAGCGGGAAGGAGTTTGTCGGTGCCGTTCGTCATCAGGGTGGCAGACCCACCCACAAGCGCCACTGCCCCGCCGAGGTCAACCGCTCCATACTTAAACTGGACGTTACCCACAGGGGTTCCCCCGCCTGGAGACACCGCACTCACGTCCGCGGTCAGCGTCACCGGTTGGCCAACAACGGTGTCCGCATCCGGAGAGATGGTCAAAGCAACGCTAGTGTCCGCCTTGTTCACCGTGTGGTTGACGAGAGTGCTGCCGCTTTCGTTGTGATCACCGCTGCCGAAGTACTCCGCGGCGATCTCGTGCGTGCCAGCGGGAAGGAGCTTGTCGGTGCCGTTCGTCGTTAGTGTGGCAGACCCGCCGGCATCGAGCGTCACTGGCGTGCCGAGATTCTGCGCTCCATACTTGAACTGGACGTCACCCACAGGGGTTCCCCCGCCAGGAAGGGTCGCACTTACGACCGCGGTCAGCGTCACCGGTTCGCCAACAACGGTGGGCGACGCTGGGGAGATGGTCAAGACAACGGCAGTATCGGCCTCAACTACCTTGTGCGACTTCTCTGGGCTGGCACTCTGTTCGTGATCACCACTGCCGAGGTACTCCGCTTTCAACGTATAGGTGCCGACCAAAAGGCCTACCGCCTCCCATTCCGCTTTGCCGCTTGAGTTGAGCGCTACATCTTTTTCCGTCCCGTTGTATGTGAACCTCACGTATTCCTCGGGGATTCCTCCCCCCGGCGCGTTCGTCGTCACTTTGGCGGTTAGCGTGACGGTTTCGCCGAACCTGGAGAACGGGCTTGGATCGATGGTCAGGGTTGTGGTGGGGTCGGCCTTGTTCACCGTGTGGTTGACGAGAGTGCTGCTGCTTTCGTTGTGATCACCGCTGCCCAGGTACTCCGCGGCGATCTCGTGCATGCCGACGGGAATGGCGCTCGTCTCCCACACTGCCCGATTGGCGTTGGTTGACGGTTCGTTAAGGTTCATCTCCTGTACCGTGGTGCCGTAAGAAAACTCCACCTGCCCGGAAGGGCTTCCGCCTCCGGGCGGAGTGGTCGTCACCGTTGCGGTTAGCCTCACCTTCTGGCCTGTCACGGATTCGTCAGCAGGGCTGATGGTGAGGACGGTCGTTGTGTCCGCTGAGCTGACCGTGTGCTGCGCTGTGTCGTCAGCATGATCGAAGTTCCCGTCGGACGAGACGAAAACGGCCTCGATTGATCTGTCACCAGTGGTTGGCCAGGCGAGCGGGCACGTCGCATCCCAACCTCCGGCGTGGGAGCCGCTGGACACCGTTCGAGAGCACACAGAAACTGTGTCGGCGGTCACCGTGATGGTTCCGTATGGGCTCAGTGTGCCGGGGTTGTCTCCCGTGACGCGAACGCCGAACTCCACCGCGTACTGCTGACCGACGACGATCGAAGCATCGTTGACATAGACCGCGGTGGTGATGGAATTCACCCCATGGGTGTCTGTCACGGAGCTGCCTTCGAACTTGCCATCGGCGGAAACGAACGTTGCTGTGATCGTCTTGACGCCGGGGGTCGTGGATGTGAGCGTGCACGAACCGGCCCAGCCTGTGGGATGTGAGCCGCTCAGTACGGTCTTGTTGCATGTTGCCCCATTGCCGTCATCAACCGTGACGGTGCCGTAGGGGCTGAGGTTTCCGGGGTTGTCCGCCGTCTCCACGTGCACTTCGAAGCTGACCGTGTAAGCCTGTCCCACAACGGACGGAGACGGTGTGATCGTGCCGATCAGAACATCGGTTGCGATGGCGGTTACCGTGTGATCCTTTTCGCCCTGGTTTCCCTCGAAGTTGCCGTCCGTGGGGTGGAACGTAGCCGTGATTGCGTGCGTTCCGACGGGGAGGGCGCTTGTGTCCAACACTGCCGTGCTGCTTGTGTCACCGAGGGGTGTGAGCGTCTTGGTGCCGAGGGTGGTCGACGGGTACCTGAACACCACGTAGCCGACAGGGTTCCCTCCACCAGGATGATCCGTGGTCACAGTGGCGGACAGCGTCACCGGTTCGCCAACAACGGTGTCCGCATCCGGGGAGATGGTCAATGCGACGGTGGTTGCCGCCTTGTTCACTGAGTGGGTTCGTCCCGTGCTCACGTTGGCATGGTGGTTCGTGCTTCCCAAGTAGTGAGCAGTGAGCGTGTGCGTGCCCGCGGGCAGGAGCTTGTCGGTGGAGTTCGTCGTCAGTTCAGCAACACCTGTTGCGTCAAGGGCCACTGGCCCGCCGAGGTGCAGCCCATTGTACTTGAACTGGACGTTGCCCTCAGGGATTCCCCCACCTGGAGCCACTGCACTCACGTCTGCGCGCAGCGTCACTTGTTGGCCCACGACCGTGGGCGAAGTTGGGGTCGCGGTCAGGCCGACGGAGGTATCAGCGCGTTCCACTGTGTGGGTCTTCGCAGCGCTGGTGCTGGCATTGTGGTCAGGGCTGCCGAGGTACTGGGCAGTGATGCTGTGTGTGCCCGCAGGCAGGAGCGTATGAGCGTCATCCGTCGTCAGAGCAGCGGCGCCCGTCGCGTCAAGGGGCACTGGCCCGCCGAGCAAAGCGGATCCGTATCTAAACTGAACGTTGCCTTCAGGGGTTCCACCAAAGGAAGCGTTGGCGCTCACCTCCGCCACGAGATCAACGGGTTCTCCAACCACGGTGGGCGAACCGGTCAGGATCGTCAGAACAACGGTCGTGTCCACCGTCGACTCCACAGTGTGCGTCGTACCAGGACTCGTACTCGGACTGTAGAAGGCGCTGCCCGTGTACTCGGCGGTGATCGTGTGGGTTCCCTCGGGCAGCAGTTTGTCGGTCGAGTTCGTCGTCAGTTCGGCGATGCCACCTACCAGGGCCACGAGTGCACCAAGCTGTACTCCGCCGTACTTGAACCTGACGTTGCCGGTAGGGACCCCTCCGTACGGGTGAATCGAGCTGACCACAGCCCGAAGTGTAACGGGTTGGCCAACCACCGTGGGTGAAACCGGGATGATCGTCAGGTCCACCTGCGTAGCGGCCTTCTCCACCGTGTGCGCCTTCCCGATGCTGGTGCGTGCGCTGTGGTTGCTGCTGCCCAGGTAGTGAGCAGTGAGCGTGTGCGTGCCCGCGGACAGGAGTCTGTCAGTGGTATTCGTTGTCAGTTCAGCGACTCCGCCGACGAGTGCCACTGGTCCACCGAGGTCCAGCGTGCCATACCTGAATTGGACATTCCCTTCGGGGGTTCCTCCGCCTGGAAACACCGCAGTGACAGTAGCGCTCAGTGTAACCGGCTGGCCCACAACTGTGGGTGAGCCCGGGGCGATCGTCAGTTCTATCGCCGTTGTCGCTTTGTCCACGGTGTGGTTGAGCGGGGCCGAGGTACTTCCAGAGAAGTTCGTGGTTCCAATGAACGCGGCGGTGATGTGATGTGACCCGGCATCGAGTGTACTCACAGCAAGCGCAGCTTCGCCCGTGTTGGTGTCGACAGGGACTGTGCTCAGCACCACGCCGTTCGTCGCGAACGTGACCTGGCCTCCATCGGGCGCCGGATCAACGGTTGCCGTAAACGTAACCTCCTGTCCAAACACCGTCGTCGGGTGGGTAGACTCCAGCGTCGTCGTGGTCGCGGACGGCGTCTGGGCGAGGCCTACGAACGGGACCGCCGCACACACCATGAGGGCGATGAGGAACAGTCTCTTGACGCTGTCTCTATGGGCCTTCGCCCAGCGGGCGCACTGTCGGACCTCGCTTTCCCGTCTACGCTGCACGCCGGACATCCTCTTCATGCTCGCTCCCTATGGTGCGCTACCTTAGAACACATAGCCGGCACTGATGCCGAAGCTCGATAGCCCGCCGCGTCCGAAGACGAGCGGCAGGCTGATCTGCACTGGGCTGAGGTTCATGGTGAACCGAAGGCGCAGTGCGGAGAACGCCAGGCCGATGTCCGACCGCCACGCGTAGCTGAGCCCGTAGCTTGAGGAGAACAGGGCTTGATTGAGGGCGAGGTTGTAGCTGTGGGCGATGACGCCGCGGTCAGCGGTCCACGAACCGGTGAACCCGCAGGTTCCCCGAGTTCGGCCGAAGATGAACTGATGCCGGTACGACCATCCGAGGTTCGCCGAGGAGATCCCCCCGCTGGTGTCCAGCTGCACGGTCAAGGTGCCCAGGGTGTGGGGGATGCTCACCGAGACGCCGCCCCAGTTGATCCCCGTGTTGGACAGGCTGAACGACGTGCCCATTCTGGCAAGCTCGAACAAGACGAGCGACACGCTTCCCGTGAGACTCCAGAACCTTTCCGACCAAGGTTCGAACCGTGCGGAGATGCCGATGGTGGGCTCACCCACAGGGCCGTCGCACCAGGAGCAGGGCAGGGTGATGCCCGAGACAAACACGTTCATGAACAGGGTTCCCGGGTCGGCTCTTCCGGACAGGGAGTACCCCTTGACGCTGAGCGATCCGGGCCGGGCGCCCAGGCCCATCTGCACGGAGAGGGGCAGTGTTTCGGCAATCCGTGTGGATAGCGTAACCATGCTCCCGAACTCGAAACGTTGGTGTTCCAAACCGTAGTACTTGGGTTCTCCGTCGGGCCATCCCGGCGGGCTATAGCGTGCTCCGGGGCTGGGGAAGTTGAGGTCTTGGAGCACGCTGGTCCAGCGGACAGTGGAGATCCCGAAGCGAAGCGTTGCGTCCAGTGCTACCCCGGCGAACAGGAAGTCGCCGTAGGGGATCACGGCGGCGTTAGGCAGGTTGTATTTGTCGATAATCGACTCAAAGGGTGTGGCGAACAACAAGGTCCCCTTGAAAAAGTGATCGCCCAGGCGAAACTCAGCGCCCGGGGCGACGTACTCGACGCCTGCGATACCGAACACGGTGCTCACAAGGAACGCCATGTTGTTGAACGAGCACCTGAGGTTGATGGTTGTATCAACATCCCAGACGAAGAGGACCCACTCGGTGGGTGTGTCCGTCATGGGTGGGTCGCCCGTGGCCGGAAGCGGGCGCACCGCGATGTTAAGGGTGGTACCACCGCTCAGGACCGGGGTGGTGCTTGCTAAGGGAGGGTGGGAACACGCCCAGAGTGCCGTCCCAACGCACACAACAACGAGAATCGCCCGCCGCCATAGCCCTCTCACAAGCCCGCCTCCTCCGCCCCCGCCCCCGATCTAGGGCCGCCTGGGGAGTTCCTCGCGCGACTGAGGACTGAGCACTTTAGCGCCGGGAGGACACTAGGACAAGAGAAGAAACACCGTAGCACACTAGAAACTTCTTCACTTACCGGCACATGGCAGGACCCGATGCCCATACGCTTGCACTTGTGATCGTGTACTGGACTGCGCAGTGCCGTGCGTTGTCCGCACGCGCAGCCCGGCCGCCCGGTTTCGTCGGTCGCCATGACGGGTTCCGGGCGCCCCTCTCTTGCTTGATGAGGTGTTACTTCGGAGCGCCCCCTTCTTGCGCTCCCGAGACGCGGGCTATGGAAGCCGCAGGATCCCCTTGGTTCTCTCCACGAGGTCTACGGTGAACACGATCTGGTGCTTCTCCACGGTCCAGTAGCAGGACAATACGTTGATCCCCTCGTCGGCAAGCCGGCCGAGAAGGGACGCGAGTTGTCCCGGCTGGTGGGAAAGGTCCATCACCAGAGCTTCGCGCTCCTCGAACTCCTGGTCCATCCCCCGGAGCAGCTTCCGCGTCTTGTCGGGGTCGTCCGTGACCATCCCCACCACGGCCTCGTCCAGCACCGTGAGTGCCCCGATCCCCTCGATGTTCACCTGTTGGTCGCCGAGGGTGCGGGCGATCCTGGCCAGCGCTCCCGGTTCGTTGCCCAGCATGAGCGAAAACTCTCGCATGGTTGCCTCCTTGTGGAGCATCGTAGGGTCTACCGCGCGGGAAGAGCAACTCTCGCGTCCGCACGCCAGCGAGGAGAGGGGGCGCCGGGATAGGAGGAGGCCCGGTCCCTTCACTACACGGGACGCGTGACTTCGACGACGTAGAACAGGCCCCGCCACATCCAGCGAACGTGGGGTGACAGATCGTCCGCGAAGAGTTCGTGGGGTGGCCGGTGGGCAAACAGCCTGTTCTTGCTGAGGAGCCACTTGCCGAACCGGGTGTGCTCCTTGCCTGGAGCGAGGCCCTCGTCGCCGATCACCACACGCCCGCCGGGCTTCACCACACGCAGCATCTCCTCGATAGCGCGGGACTTCTCTCCGAAGGTGTTGATCCCCCCGAAGTGAAGGACCGCATCGAAGGTGACGTCCTTGTACGGAAGATAGGCGGCGTTCCCCAAGGCGAACGCGGCGTTGATGCTCCGGTGAGTGGCTTTGTGGCGGGCAACGGCCAGCATCCCCGGGGAAAGGTCCATGGCGCAAAGTGTGCCCTGGGGACCGATCCGCTCGGCGATGAGCGGGAGGTTGCTGCCGGTGCCCGTACCTACCTCGAGCACGGCGTCTCCCGGTTTGACAGCGAGGGGATCGATCAGGTGGTGCCTTCGCGCCCGGGGTTCCCAGCTCCCGAGGAGCAGGGTCAGGATGCGGATCGTGCGGTCATAGGAAGCGGCGATGCGCTGGTACTGATCGAGAAAGGTCTGGTCGATCTCCGGAAGTTCTTCAGGTTCCGGGTAGACGAGGTTGGGAAGGCCGTGCCGGAGTTCGTACGTCCGTGTGCACGTCTTGCAGCGCAGGAAGCCATCTGGGCTGTCCGCCTTCACCGGGTGTGTGGGTTCGAGGAGCAGGGTGCCATGACAGGCTGGACATTGGTGGACCGAGGTGTTCGTCTTGCTGCGGAGTTGCTCCTTGCCCATTATCCAGGCCAAAGCGCCGGTCGTGCGGCCCTTAACGGACGACGTACCAAGTCCCCCGTCGGTATCTTCGTCCTCCGAGAGCACGCCAGACGCCCCAGGCGATGAGGCCCAAGAGCAACCACGGAGACAGGATAATGGCTAGAGGGATAAACAGAAGGATCGTCAGCGCGAACCCTAGGCCCAACATACTCCCCGTCCCGCCGAGGACAAGGCCGATCAGGCCGAAGACAAGCCCCACGAGCCCTGCCACCAGCCGCACGATCGCTCCGAACAGATACGTCATCGCGTCCTAACCTCCTCGTCGTTCCCGGGCCGCGTGGCCCCGGACTCTATAACATAACACTGTGACGCTACCGGGTCAAGCGGCGGGCACGAAGACGCGCGGCGGGCATGAAACCCGCCGCTACACCTACGGGAGTTCGATGATCGTGACGCCTTCACCGCCTTCGGCGGGTGGGGCGTG
>PUMC01000073.1 GCA_003552425.1 Candidatus Acetothermia bacterium
AAATGCGGGAGGGCACGAAGGCCCTCCCCTACTACGTATATTTATCGGCCACGGTGGTGGCGGCGTAGGCATCCGGCTTCGTGCGGACGTGGAACCCCCCGCCGATGATCATCCCCACCACCTCTTCGACCATGTCCCGCGTGCGGCCGCTGCGCCCGACGTCAACGTGGATCTCCAAGTTGATGCCCAGCACCTCCCGCTCCTGCAAGCTCTTGATCAGAAGCTGAGCAAACTCGAAGGACAGCCACGCCTCCTTCCAGATCCGCTCGCGCAAGCTCATCGGTTTGCGCTCCCGGCTTCCCTGCCAGAAGTAGCGGCCACCCTTGCCCACACGGTGGACCACGATTGCCGTGACATACTCTGCCACATCGTGATAGGCCTGCGAATCCGTGCCCACCACGAGCTCGTAGACCGCCTCAGGTTCCGAGTTCAACATGGTGATGATCTCCTCGAGAACCTCGTTGTAGCTCAGGCGGCCCAACGTGGGGTTATGGAAAGGTCTCGATATATCCATGGTAGCAAACAGGATTCTAGGTAGTGGAGCTGGGGTCTGCAACCAGCGGAAGCGTGAACCCGAATTGGGCTCCCTGTCCGAGTTCCGATTGTGCCCAGATGTGCCCTCCGTGGGCCTGCACGATCTCCCTGGCGATTGCCAAGCCCAGACCGCTTCCCTCACCGGTCCGCGATGGGTCCGCCTTGTAGAAACGATCGAACACGAGGGGGAGATCATGTTCCCCGACCCCCGGTCCCTGATCGGTAACCGTCACCTCCACCGCGTCGCCTCGTGAGCGGCAATCCACGTTGATCACACCGTGCTCGGGCGAGAACCGCAACGCGTTGGACAGGAGATTTGCCAAGACCTGCCTCAGGCGGCGACGATCCCCCAGTACCCAGAACCCGGACGGGGCGTCCACGGAAAGCTCCACACGTTGATCGCTTGCTGTGGGGCGCAGCCCTTCGCAGGTACCTTGCACGAGGCTGCCAAGATCCAGGGGTTCCAGTTCCAGTTCGAGCTGCCCGCCTTCGGCCAGCGTGAGGTCCCGCAGCTCGTCGATCAGCGATCCCAGCTGAAGCGTCTCCTCGTGGACCGGCACGAGGCTGTCCTCCGTCAGAGGGAACACCCCATCCATCATCGCCTCAAGGTTCCCCTGGATGACGGTCAGGGGGGTGCGCAGTTCGTGGGCGACGTCGGTGAGGAGTTGCTGCCGGGCGTTCTCCGAGCGCTGCAGCTCCTCGGCCATGTGGTTCATGGCCATCCCCAGCCGTCCGGTCTCGTCGCGGCGGCTGATCTGGACCCTGTGTGCGAGATCTCCCGTGGCGATCTTGTCGGTGGCCTGGATGAGCTGGCGGAGCGGGCGGGAAAGCTGTGTGGCCAGCATCGTGCCCATCACAGCGGCCACGGCCAGCGCGATGCTTCCCCCGATTAGCGTTGCCCGCTGCACGGAGCGCAGGAAGTCCTCCTCCAGCGGGGTAAGTTCCACCGCCTCCAGCGGCACCACGGTGCCCACACGTCGATCGTCCACGACCACTGCGACACCGCTGCGCTCGACCCGTTCAGCGAGGCGGGGTTCTGTGGCCGGACACCGCCCCAGCAACCCTTCGTCCGCGCAGGCAATGACCTGCATCTGGTTATCGAGGAGCATGAGCTGCCCCATGCGCCCCTCTTGGTAGACAAGCTGACCCTGAACGTACAGGCTGAAACGGGGTCTGAAGTATTGCTGAACGCCGGCCCAGCTGCCATGGGCTTCCCAGTACTGCGCGAGCCACATGGCCGCGTCCTGTGCTGCCACGCGGCGCTCCTGCTCGCGGTAGGTATCGAACTGCTCGCCCACGGAACGGATGGTGAGAAGGTAGGTTCCCACCGCCGCGAACAGGGCGGTGAGCACCAGCCCCACCATCAGCTTCCAGCGGAACGACACGGCCCTTCAGCCTCCCGCCGGAACTTATAGCCGACCCCATGTACGGTGAGGATGTAGGTGGGTTCCTTGGGGTCAGGTTCGATCTTGTACCGCAGGTTCTTCATATGGGAGTCGATCGTGCGGGTGAGCATGGCGTAGGAGCGGTCTTGGATCGCCTCCAGAAGTTCCCGGCGGCTGAGTGCGCGCCCTGGGTGCTGTACAAGGTAGGCCAAAAGGTCGAACTCCGTCGGTGTAAGCTCCACGCCGTGGCCGTTGAGCAGGACCTCCCGCGCCGCCATATCCACGCTCAAGGGTCCCGCGTGGACTACCTCCGACACGGGCTCAGCGTCCACCCGCCTTAGCACCGCCCGCACCCGGGCAGCCAGTTCCCGCAAGCTAAACGGCTTGGTGACGTAGTCGTCCGCGCCCATCTCCAAGCCTGCTACGCGGTCGGCTTCTTCCGTACGTGCGGTGAGCATGATGATCGGCGTGGTAGCCGCGCTTCGGATCTTGCGCGCCACCTCGAGCCCCGACTGCCGCGGGAGCATCAGATCCAGGATCACGAGGTCGGGCTCCAGCGAGCGGAACCGCTCCCAGGCCTGTTCCCCATCGAAGGCCACCTCAACCCGGTACCCATCCCGCGCCAGGTAGGCCTGCACCATCCGCGCGATCTTGTGTTCGTCTTCGACCACCAAGACAGTCTTCACATCCATGAGGCTACCTCCAACTGCGAGGGGAGTCGAGGCACCCCGGCCTCGACTCC
>PUMC01000010.1 GCA_003552425.1 Candidatus Acetothermia bacterium
CGGACATTTCGCACCCTTAAGCACATAGCATTTAAATTTTCAGTGTCGAAAAAGATTTACACTTCAAGGCTCCTCTTTTACCTGTAGATAGATATCCAGCGTCAACCCAGCGTACTCAATAATCTGCTGCGGTATCTCGGGTTGAAAATTATCAGGGAAAACCCGCTTACCGTCATCATCAATGAACTTAACCATAGCAAATTCAACAGTCCTTAGGATGGTCTTTGCCGTAGGTGTAGATGTTGCGACCCCACCAGCAGTAATAATGGGTTTATCATGTTCTTCGCAGGAATTTCTTACCCGTCGCTGTAGGATGGCATAGACCAGATAGGCAATGAGGATCAGATAGGCCATGGCTTCAACGCGATCATCACGTTCAAGAAAGATGGGTCCGACGAAGGAGGGATCTTTGATAAACTTAAAACTCGTCTCCACCGAACTCTGTTTTTTATACTCCTCAAGGACCTCCTGATCGGAAAGCTCTTCATCATCCAACACGTTGGTAATGAGTACAAAACAGCTCAATCGGTCTTTGGCCTTGGCTATAGCTTGTTCATTGGGGGAGCCGGTCTCCACTTTAAGGCGGTAGAAATCTTCATATTCGGGCACATAGTCTTTGGGGGGCCTTCCGGGAGAATTCCGTTTTTTACGCTTCCGCTCTTTTTCAACGGTGTAGCGCAACGGGTAGTAGTCGCTTTCGTGTGCCTTCAGGAAATTATTCCACGCCTCAAGTGCGGCATCTTCGGAAGGGAACTCTCTTTTGGCCAGTTTATCAGCAGCCGCGGAGATGGATCGCTTCTCCTTTTCCAGCCGGCTATTAAAACCGCGTAGTTTGCGGCCGTCGAGTTTGGAGGAGTGGACAACAACCAAGCGATACTGGTGTTCATCGATCGCATCGGTAAAAGACTGCAATTTGTAGCAGGCAGTATCTTTACCCGGTACGAGGTGTCCTATCTTCTGCCATTGATTATTCTGCCAGGCCTGGATCTTGACCTTTTCTTCCAGGGCGAAGGTGTTAGGCAGGCGCGAGATAAACTTAAGATTCCCATGGCTTCGTAGTTCTTTTAAGTTGCTCTTGGTCACCAGGGCTGAATCAGCAACATATATTACCTTTTCCAAAAGGTCTTTATCCAGATACTCCTCAAGTTTGGGGATAAACTGGCGGTTCCAGGTTTTATCATCCATATTTCCGGAGTGTGCTTCACCAAGAATCGGTACCGAATCTTCGTTCACCCCCAGGCCGTAGATGAACTGTTTGAGATCGGGACGGTGATCCTTACTGTAGCCATGTGTAATATCAAAATCACAGTCGACGTTTCCGTACTCACCATAAAGCGACCAGGAGGGGGTGTCAGCATGAACTCCTTTAAATTCTATCTCCTCTAAATCGATGATCTTTAAAGCAAGTGTGGAAAAAACATGCCGCGGATCGGCTTCGTAAAGTTTATCCAAACCACGCCCCAGGGTGTCATCTTTTAAATCACAGACCTCTACCCCGGCGCCCAGGAGGTTCTCCACATCGCGATTGCGATAGTACTCTTCCACCTGGTATAGTGGGCTGCGGCTGGTAAGAACATTTATAATTAAGGCCTTGATACGTTGACCTGGGGATAGCTTGCATTGGGTTTCATCCCAGTCGACCATCTGGTCAATTGTCTCGGGAATCCCGAGGTCGTCAACAAGACCGGCAATCAACGAATCGGCACCTGTTTTGGGTACGGTAACCATGGTCTTTCCTCCTGAATCTGCTGGGCAAACAAGTCCTGCTTGTAATCATAACAGACCCAACTGAACTTGTCCAGTAATCTTTGCAGATTCAGGGAGAAAATATAGTAATTAATTCTTCAAGTACACCCTGGAGGGTGCGAAATGTCCGCCACAGCCTGACGGTTCTGTCACTGCTCGCGGAGAGGGCATAACGACCGTCCGGTGAAAAAACTACTGAGTTGATACCAGCCTTATGCCCTTCAAAAGTACGCAGACACTTCCCCCCGGCCACATCCCAGAGCCTGAGGGTTCTGTCACTGCTCGCGGAGAGGGCAAGGCGACCGCTCGGTGAGAAAACTACCGAGTTGACAGTATCCTCATGCCCTTCAAAAGTATGCAGACACCTACTCCCGGCCACATCCCAGAGCCTGAGGGTTCTGTCATGGCTTCCCGAGATGACATGGCGGCCGTCGGGAGAAAAGCAAACTGAGCTGACCCACCCCGTATGCCCTTTAAAGGTGTTTGCCAGCCAGCCATCGCGCAACGTAAGACGGCGGCAGTACCGGTGCAGTTCATGCCAGAGGTCCAGGGCCCGGCGATCCCGTTCCCGACCGTGTACCCCCCGGGCCGCCCGAACGGCGCTGAGTGCCCCCCCGGGCTCTCCCCTTTTAAGGGCGGCGCGGGCCGCTTTAATTTTCCTGTCAAACAGCCTTTCGGACTGACTGGCCGCCTCGGCGGTACTGAACTGACTGGTTTCCCAGGGCGCAGAGGCAAAATGCCTCACAGGAATCCTCCACAGCCTGATTGACCTGTCAGTAGAAGCCAGGAGAGCATAATCACCATCTCCGTCCAGGCAGACCGAGGTTATAATACGATTCCTTTCATATCCTGAAGAGCGTACGTCGAATGTGCGCAGGCAGTAACCCCGGGATAATTCCCACAGACTGAACCAG
>PUMC01000018.1 GCA_003552425.1 Candidatus Acetothermia bacterium
CACGGTCGAGCAGGAGCGCATCCAACCGTGCCCGATCCACCACGTACCCCTTGGGCTCCGTTGCGGCAAACGCGGCCACAGTTCCGCGCGGGCCATGCAAGGTGGCTGATCGGATCCGGGCAACGATGAGCTCCTCGGGGACACCCAGCGCCGCCCGCCCGAGCAACCCGATCAACCCCGCGCAGCGGGTCGGCCGGCGCACCGTCCGCTCCAGAAGCACCGTCCGTGCACCTTCGCGCGCGGCCACAGCGGCGGCCTGCGCACCAGCGGGGCCCCCACCCACCACCACCACGTCGATCGACGCTGCACGGCGAACGCGGTCGCGTTCAACGCTCATGTGTCGTTCCAGGAGCTCAATCGTTCTTTCAGTTCCTGTATCGGACGTACCGGTGTGGGGTCCACACGGTTCATGAGGGCCATGTACACACTCACCCAATCTCCCAGGTAGACCATGGACAGAAGATTCTCGAGCTCCGTACCTCCCTGAGCCCAAGCCTCAACGTAGCTCAGTCCTCGGCGCTTCAGAACCTCCTTCAGAATCTCTACCCGGGCCCGCACCCGAGGATGGTCGTTCTCAGAGCGGAGGAACACCACACAGGCCGAAGGAAGCAGCGCTTCGCTGAGCTCATAACCGACGATCTCGTTATGACAGAGTTCGGGTAGCTCCGCCCAGAAGGCGGGTTGTTTGGCATTCTCGTTGATCTGGGTCTTCCAACGAAGCGCCGCTGTGGCCATCGTCCCCTGTGCCCCGTACACCAGCGGAACCCGGCGGTGCAGAGCCTTGGCCAAGCTCTGTGCAGCAGTGCCTCGACTGTACGGCGCGTATTCCCGCGCCATTCCCTCCAGGAACCCCGGCACGGATGCGAGGTCGTACGGGCATAGCCCCAGGCTCCCAAACCACGGCAACAAAGAAAAGAGCAGGTACCCGAGGGCCGCCCGCGGCTGGAGGCCTGACGGGATCTCAATCATCGGGACACCTCGCTCCCGGCACAGCTGAGCCAGCGCACCCCCTGAGGTGACAGCCATGGCCCTGTGTGTCCGTTCCAGACCCTGCCGGAATGTCGACAGGGTCTCCTCGGTGCCGCCCGAGTAGGAAATCCCCAGGAGAAGGGTCGCATCATCGACCGTGGACGGGATCGTGTAGCCACGGTGGGGCGCGACCTCCACGGAGAGAAGGCGGGCCAGCATGTCGCCGGTGATCCCCGAGCCGCCCATCCCGGCACACAACACCCTCCGGAAACCGGTCAGGGAAGACGGTAGCTCCGCAGCCTCCCCCCGTGTTAAGGCATCACGGCACTGCGCGGGGAACGCTTCCAACACGGAAACCATGCCCTCGGTATCGTGCCCTCTGAGCTCGTCCCAATCGGGTTCGGGGGCACGCGCTGCGCGGGACAACGACCGGATTTCCTGTGTGCGGTTGAGGTCCGTGATCAGAAGAGCGTCCGGCGTGTCCACGATGGCCATGTCCCGGACGCCCAATGTGGCAACGACCTTCCCCGGTGCGGACCAGATGAGGGTCCGTGTTGTATCCTGCCCCACATGCCGCCCACGAACCGCAACCTCGGATGCCTCTCCCGCCAAGGCACGCCACACGGCTTCCCAGTCCCCCACATCGGACCAACCAACGTCAGCGGGGACCATCGCCACGTCGGCAGATCGTTCTAGGACACCGTAGTCCACCGACACCGAAGGCAGCGCACGCCACGCCTCGGCCAACCCCTTCCTTCCCTCGTCGGTGAACGCATTCGGGGACAGCCCGTCGAGCAATGCCCCCCAGTCGGGCAGGAAACGGCGGATCTCCTCGAGGATGCGCCCCGCACGCCACACGAACACCCCCGCGTTCCAGCTGTGTTCACCCGAAGCCAGATACCGCTGCGCGGTCTCCCGGCTAGGCTTCTCGGTGAACCGCCCAACGCGGTACACGACATGGCCCTCGACCTGGGCAAGGGGTTCCCCGCGCTGGACGTAGCCATAACCCGTGGCCGGATACGTAGGGCGCACGCCGAGCGTAACGAGTTGGCCCGTTGTCGCAGCACCGATCGCCGCACGCAACACGCTGCGGAACGCGTCCTCACGCTCCACCAGATGATCGGCCGGCGTAACAATCATCACCGCGTCAGGATCATGCAGGGCCAGGAACGCTGCGGCCAGGCCAATCGCGGGAGCCGTGTTGCGCCCTTCGGGTTCGGTGATCACCTGCTCGTTGGACAAACCAAGTGCCAGACGCATCGGTTCGGACATCCGTTCGTCGGTGGCCAAGTACACCCCTCCATCAACGCCCACCACAGGGGCAACGCGGTCGTAGGCTGCTTGAAGAAGCGATCGGCCCCCGCTGGCCAAGGGCATCAGAGGCTTGGGCAACTCCGGTGTGGAGACAGGCCACAGGCGCTCTCCTCTACCACCGGCCAGGATCACCGCGTATACGCTCATCTCGTGCCTCCTTTCTCTTCGTCTTCGTCTTCGTCTTCGTCTTCGTCAGCATTGCACATCCGGACATCCTCTTCCAGACGGGGCACCTCCGGAAGCTCGTCCTGCGTCATCTCCTCAAGACGTCTTGCAGCTGGGAAGACGCGGGACTCCAACGAACCGACCAGCTTATTGTAATCCGCGACTACCCGCTCGATGGAACTCCCG
>PUMC01000082.1 GCA_003552425.1 Candidatus Acetothermia bacterium
TCACGTCCTGGCCTTGATTCGCCAGGCACTCGACCATTTCCACGAGGAGAACCAACCGTGAAGGGGGGGCCTACCACGGGCTGTCCGTCGCAAGGGAGCAAACTCCAGCCCGACGCATGCCCTCATGAGCGCGCAGTGCTCGCCGGTTGCGGCTGCGGGGTGTGCGAGCTCACCGGCCCTGTAGAGATCTCGGTGGGGCACAGCCCGGCACGCGGCCGGTCGATCGCCCGGGAGCTTTTGACATCCCGCTCGATACTTCGCGCCGGCGGTGCAGCGCTGCTGCTTCTAGCTGGGGTGCTCTTCCCGCAGGTCGGGTGGGCACTCTTCGTCCCTGCTTACCTGCTCGTCGGCTGGCCGGTGCTGGCGGGGGCCGGACGGAACATCATCCGCGGCCGGGTGTTCAACGAGCTGTTTCTGATGTCGATCGCAACGCTTGGGGCGATCGCCATCGGCGAGTTCCCCGAGGCGGTCGCGGTCATGCTCTTCTACACCGTGGGCGAGTCCATGCAGAACGTGGCGGTGGCCCGGTCCCGCGCGTCGATCAGCTCACTGATGGATCTGCGCCCCGAGGTGGCCCGGGTGGTCGACGAAGACGGCACGAGCCGCCTGGTCGACCCGGGGGAGGTACCTGTGGGAACCCTCCTTGAGGTGCGCTCGGGCGATCGAATACCGCTTGACGGACGGGTGGAGGACGGCCAGTCGTTCGTCGACACGCGGGCCCTCACCGGCGAATCGGTGCCGCGCCGCGTGGGGCATGGCGACGAGGTCCTCGCCGGGTTCGTCAACGAAGAAGGCAAGCTGCGGATTCGTACCACCAAGCCATTGGCCGAGTCGTCGGTGTCCAAGGTACTCGACCTCGTGGAACACGCGGCGGAACGCAAGGCACCGACGGAGAAGTTCATCACCAAGTTTGCCGCTGTGTACACGCCGATCGTGGTGGCGGTGGCCGCCGCGGTGGCGTTCTTCCCGCCGCTGCTCGGCGCCGGCAGCCTCGCCCAATGGGGCTACCGGGCCCTGGTGATCCTCGTTGTCTCTTGTCCATGCGCGCTTGTAGTCTCCATTCCCCTCGGCTACTTCGGCGGGGTAGGCGCCGCCTCTCGCCGCAAGGTGCTGGTCAAGGGCGCCAACAGCATCGATGCCCTCCGCAACGTGGACACCGTCGTCTTCGACAAGACGGGAACCCTCACCAAGGGTGTCTTCCAAGTCAACGAGCTCGTCCCCGCCGCCGGCTTCTCCGCCAGCGAGCTGCTTTCGCTGGCCGCGGCGGCGGAAAGCCATTCCAGTCATCCGATCGCCCGTTCAGTGCGGGCAGCATACCATGCTGGCGCATCCGACGGGGCAGGCCCGGAGCCTGCCCTCGCCGACAGGGCCTGGCCAGCGGCGGCGGCCGTCGACTCCTATCGCGAGGAGAAGGGATACGGGGTGACCGCGGAGCTCGACGGCCGGACGGTTCTGGCGGGAAACGATCGCCTGCTGCACCGCGAGCAGGTACCGCATCCGAGCAAGAACTGTTCGGTGCGGGGGACGGTGGTGCACGTAGCGGTCGACGGGCGGTACGCCGGCTACCTGGTAGTCGCAGATGAGCTGAAACCGGAGGCGGCCCCGGCGGTGCGGGAGCTAAGGGCGCTCGGCGTACGGCGGATCGTCATGCTCACCGGCGACGATGCACAGGTGGCCGCGGAGGTGGCGCAGGCGCTGGGGATCGACGAATGGCAGGCCGAGCTGCTTCCCGAAGGGAAGGTGGAAGCTGTCGAGGCTCTCGACCGGGAGAAGGCACCGGGGCGAAACCTGGCGTTCGTCGGTGACGGGATCAACGACGCGCCGGTGATTGTCCGCTCGGACATCGGGTTGGCGATGGGCGGGCTTGGCTCGGACGCGGCGATCGAGGCGGCCGACGTGGTGCTCATGGACGATTCGGTAACGCGGATCGGCGAAGCCGTGCGCATCGGCCAGTCTACCCGCCGGATTGTGGTGCAGAACATCGTGTTTGCCTTGGGGGTCAAGCTGCTGTTCATCGCGCTGGGGACCGTCGGAATGGTGGGTATGTGGGAGGCGGTGTTCGGTGACATGGGCGTGGCTCTTATTGCGCTGCTCAACGCAACGCGGACGCTGCGCTTTGCCCGCCGGGGCGAGGCTGCCCCCGCCGCCCCTCAAGCGGCTTAGCGCGGTGACACATCGAGTCTGACTGCCCTGGCGGAGGGACGCCTTGTGCGAAGAACGTTTCACTGAGAAACGAGTGGCTCGAGCGTGCCCGGGTACTTGATGCCGGTGCCGGTGTTGAACAGGACCACGCGTTCTTGTGGCTGGATCCAGCCTTGGCTCTGGAGCGTCCGCAGTGCGGCCAGTGTGGCGCCCCCTTCCGGGCAGGCCAAGATGCCTTCGGCCTCGGCGAGGCTCTGCTGCCCGGCGAGCAGGTCCTCCTCACGGACCGACACGGCGGTGCCGTGGCTTTCGCGCAGGGCTTCCAGGATCAGAAAATCGCCCACTGCAGCCGGGACCCGCAACCCGGCGGCGACGGTTTTCGCCCCTTCCCAGAACGAGGCGAACGTCTCCCCGGCGTGGAAGGCACGGACGATCGGCGCACACCCTTCGGCCTGCACGGCCACCATCCGCGGGCGTTTCGAGCCGATCCA
>PUMC01000086.1 GCA_003552425.1 Candidatus Acetothermia bacterium
CAGGACGTGCGTGGTCACACCCTGACCACGCACGTCCTGACCCCCTACCACCTACCATAGGCTAAGGTTGCACGACCTGACCCCTAACCACATCATCGGACCATGCGGGTCACCGAGCATGCAACGGTGCAGGGGTTCCTCGAAGTGGCGTGGCAAACGCTCATGCGGGCGGAGGCTGCGAACAACCTGATCCTTGGGATCGCAGGCCGCCTGGCGAAGGGGCACGGCTACGGCTCAGAGGCGCCGTACTTCCTTACCGTTAGCGAGGATGATGCGCTTCTTGCCGCTGCTGTCCGCACGCCTCCGCATCCGGTCATCGTCCACTGTGAGGACGACCGGCCTGATGCCGTTGAGCGCATTGTGGACCACCTGAAGCTCTCCGATCCGGAACTCCCCGGTGTGAACGGTACGGTGAAGTCTGCTGCGCTGTTTGCCGAGCTTTGGGCGCGGAAGGTCGGCGTCAGCGCGGAGATCGCGATGCGATTGCGGATCTTCGAACTCCGCAAGGTCACCCCGCCCACCGGGGTTCCCGGCAGGATGCGGCTGGCCGACTGCAGCGATGTGCCGCTCCTTGCCGAGTGGGTGGAGGCGTTTCGCGAGGAGGCTGTGCCGCACGATCCCCCGAAGGAACCGCGTGCCGTGGTCCAGCGGTTCATGGATCCGGGGACCCTGGTCGTCTGGGACGATGGGGGCGTTGTGTCCATGGCCGGGAGTTCGCGAAGCTCGGAACGGGGGGCCACCATAGCGCTCGTCTACACGCCGCCGGAGCTTCGCGGGAGGGGTTACGCATCGGCTTGTGTCGCCGGTCTGAGTCAGCTCCTGCTCGATCGAGGCTATGCGTTTTGTGCGTTGTTCACTGATCTTTCCAACCCTACGTCGAACAGGATCTACCGCCGGATCGGCTATTGTCCGGTGGCTGATTGGAACCTGTATCGGTGGTGACCAGGGGCGGCGTCAGCCAACGGACCTGGTGGAAGCTTGCCGCCGGGTGACAGCCCATGGTTCGAAAGGTGCGCTTGGCATTGTCATCGCGGGACACGGAGATCCGGCTCTTGGGCGCGACGTGTGTGGTCAGCCGGTACGAACCACCGACGCGCGCACCCGTTCCTCGAGCGCTCAGCCAGAAGAGCTTGTCTGGATCGGTCAGCACATCATGACGTTCGTCGAGCAACGTCGCCCGGGCGATGCAGGTGGAAGGTCCAGTCCGAAGGTTGCTTTTGCTGATACGGTACGCCGATGCTTGCCGCGGCGATGTGATCACGCACGTCCTGACCCCGGTTTGGCTTATACTTTGTGTATGAGGGTCGAGTTGCATGTGTACTTCCCGTTTCGGGAGGAGATGGGCGGATCGCCGGTGATGCTGGAGCTTGCCGAGGGGGCCGACGTGGCCGACGTGGTGCGGGCGTTGGTGGCGCGCTATCCGTCCCTCGAAGGGAAGATCATGGACGGTGACGGGCTTCCCCAGCGGCACATCTCTGCGCTTGTCAACGGGGTTTCGATCCAGTTCCTTCGCGGGTTCCGAACTTCGGTCAACGCGGGTGATGTGGTGACGCTGCTGCCGCCTGTGGGCGGTGGATAGGGATCGCGGTCAGGTCGTGCGTGCGTGCAACGCGATGCACGCACGCACGTCCTGACCCCAATGCACGATGCACGCACGCACGACCTGACCCCGGTTTAGGTTTAGCGGCTGCGGCCGGCGACTTCCAGCTTGAGGCTGAGGAGGGTGGTGCTTCCCGTGAGGTGCAGGGTGCAGCGTACGTTCACCGTGAGGTCGCCGAGGAGGTCGAGGTCGTAGCCGACGGCGATGCCCAGGGTGGCTACCGGTAGGGCCGCCTCCCGAAGGGGGATGCTCCACCCGGCATGTGCCTGCAGGGTGATCCACGCGTTGGCCACGAATCCGGCGGCGAGGCTCATGCTCAGCCGCTCGTGGGGTGCCGAGGCGTGGCGTCCGAAGCTCACTTCTCCGGAGAGGACCATCGGATCGCGCAGGATGTTCACCGATACCCCGAGGGTGTGGTGCTGGGGATTCCCCAGGGACAGTGTCACCCGGGGGTCGAGCGTGGTGTCGGGTGCCAGGCGCGTCTCCCCGAACCCGATGTAGGCGAATTCCCGGTCGATGGTCCTCTCGTCGACGGTCTCCTGGAGCGAGGTTTGCTGCTCGATGACGTGCCACGTGGTGTCGGCGATCTGAGCGCCGACCTTGAACCCGCGGCGGATGTTCAGGGTTCCGGTGAGGGAGAGTTCAACCCCGTGGGCCAGGCGCACGTAGGAGTAGGGGAAGCCGAAGGGGTCTACGCCAGTGCCCTGGCTGCCCACGGGGGTATAGCCGAGCCCGATCTGCCAGGTGTAGCTCCCCACGTGCTCCGCCTCCCGCACGAGGGGATCGATGGGTTGCCCATGGACGGCCAGGAGGAGGGTCATGGCGATGAGGATGAGGGCCGCGAGGTGCCTGGTCATCGGAGCGTTCCGCAGAGTGCTTCCAGACGGGCAAGGCGTGCGGCAGCCTCTTCCAGCGCCTGCACTTGGCGGCGATGTGCTGCCTCTGCCTGGGGTGCCGTGGGGAGGGGTACGAGCACCACGCCGCTGAAGCCCCGTTCATCCTCCA
>PUMC01000029.1 GCA_003552425.1 Candidatus Acetothermia bacterium
AGGCCAACGCGGTGGAGACGATGGTGTTCACCGGGGGCAGCAACAGGTGGGTCTTGCCCACGCCGGGGGCTACCCCGCAGGCGCTTGTGATGGCCCCGACAGGCCCGGGGCAGATCAACCTGTGGCTTGCCGAACGCAGTGGCGGGAAGGTCGCCCGGTTTGCCCCGGCGCAGATTCTGGTGACCCTCCCGCTCATCATGACGTCGCCGACGCTGGTAATCCCTTCCTCGACCCAGATCTCCGGCAACGCGACGCGCGTGACCCCAGAGCTCCATCCGGGCAACCCCATGCTACCGCCCCCTATCGCCCTTCTAATGCCCTCGGAGTCCCCTCCGTTCACGGAATGGGAGGGACCTGGCGGACCCGCGATTATGCATCGCGTTGCCGTGGGGCCGGATGGATGTGTGTGGTTCACCCAGGACAACGAGTTGTTGGTGTCGCTCGACCCGGATAGCAACACAGCCCTGTACTACGGTCTCCCCTTCGGTACCCTGCCGCTGGGCGTCATCGTCGATCCCAACGGCTGGGTGTGGTTCACCGACACCAGTCGTCCGGCGATTGGCACGCTCGACCCGTCCACCGGAGACGTGCGCTTCTGGAACATTCCCGGAGGGAGCCAGCCCTTTGACCTCGTCCGGGACAGGGTGGGCGACATCTGGTTCACGGACCGGGCAGCCAATGCCGTTGGGTACCTCAGCCCCACGCGCAATGAGATTGTTCTGTATCCTCTGGGGACCAACGTCCACCCCGTGTTCATGGTGCGCGATGACGAGGATCGCGTCTGGTTCACCGCCGAGCGCGGAAACTACGTGGGCCGCCTGTCCATCGCGCCCGTCCTGGGGCCGCCTCCGGTGGGGATGGGTACACTGCAGATCAACTCCAACCCTACCGGGCTCCACGTGATGGTTGACGACGTGTTGCGTGGCGTGACGCCGCTTTCGGTCACGCTCCCTGCCGGCACGCACTCGGTACAGCTGTTGATGTTCGGCTTCATCCCCGTCTGGTCGAGCAACGAGATCGTCATTCCCGGCGTGACGCGCACCATCAACGTCCAGGCGGGCAGCACGGCGCCGAGCAACGGGCAGGGGACGTTGCAGATCAACTCCAGTCCTCCAGGGCTGGCCGTGCACATCGACGGCACGTACAGAGGGGTGACGCCGTTGACGATAAGCCTGCCAGCGGGCACGCACATGCTGCAGCTCTACATGGGGGCGAACCTTCGCTGGCAGGGTGACGTGGAGGTTGTAGCCGGAGGCACGAGGGTTGTCCAGATCACGGTTTCGTAAGGTCGGATGAGCGGCTGGCGTGCTTATGGCTGAGGGGCGTTGATCATGGGGGCAGGTGGGCCCTTGGAAGTGGCGTTGTTGTCCGCCCGACTCGACGGGCGGACGGAGGAGGTAGTTGCCAAGCGTGTTCTGCGCGCCGCCATGGAGGACTTCGGGGTGCACCTCACCCCGGTCGAGCCCGCGGAGCTTGAGAGGGTGTCCCTTCCGGCGCTTCTGCTTCTCACCGGAGGTACGGAAGCAGCAGCGCTGGCGGTGGCCGAGCGGCTTGATGGACCGCTCCTGATCGTCTCTCACGGCGGTCGCAACGCATTGCCAGCTGCCCTGGAGACGGTAGCAGCGTTGCAGGCGCGGGGACGCAAAGCGAAGCTTGTCCACCTGAGCGGGAGCTGCGGCCAACAGATGGCGCAGCTCGTTCGCGTGCGGGACCTTGCGCATGCTTTCCGCAGCCATCATGTGGGGTTGGTCGGCGGCTCAGCCCCCTGGCTTGTGGCCAGCGCTCCGGAAGTAGGCCTTGTCGAACAGAAGACCGGGCTGCGCGTTTCGGAGCTGCCCATGTCAGAGGTTCTCATGCGCCTTCCGGTGAGTCCCCCGAGGGTGCCCCAGGGAGAGTGTCCCGGTCTGGACGCGTATGCTCGGGTGGGAGGCACGGGGGTGCTTTCCGCACTGGAGATGCTCATCGCAGAGCGATCGTTCTCCGCGATCTCGATTTCCTGCTTCGCGTTGCTTGAAGAGAAGATCACCGCGTGCTGGGCTCTGGCAGCGCTTGCCGACCGGGGAATCCCCGCAGGTTGCGAGGGTGACCTGCCCGCCCTGCTGGCCCTCATCGCTGCGCAGGAGCTTTCGGGGAAACCCGGTTTCCTGGCGAATCCAGCTGACATTGAGCCCGCATCCGGACGGGTTATCATGGCGCACTGCACAGTCCCCCTGTCGCTGACCCGTGGACACCGGCTGCGTACCCATTTCGAATCGGGCCTGGGTCTGGCGATTGAAGGCTGCCTGGAGCCGGGACCCTATACACTGGCACGGTTCGGTGGGAAGCGCCTCGAACAGGGGATGTTCGTGGAGGGAGCGGTGTCCCCGGAGAACCCGGGCAGAGAGGATCTGTGCCGCACCCAGGTGGTGTTCGCGATGCCCCCGCCTGCCGCCGAGCGACTCCTTGCAACGCCCTTGGGGAATCATCACGTGTTGATCCCGGGCCATCATAGCGCTGTGCTCAATGCGTTCCACGCTTTGTACCTGGCGTGAAGGGTGTCGCTGGGGTTCCGACACGGGAGACGGGGTGGCCCTTGATGCGGCAGTGGGCC
>PUMC01000036.1 GCA_003552425.1 Candidatus Acetothermia bacterium
GGGGGGTCAGCGCATCAATCTGCTCCGAGACGTCGACAAGCCCGTCCAAAGGTACCAAGGCACCCTCGCGCGCCCACTCGGCCATCAGACCGAGCCACGGCATCGGGGTGACGTCCGGCGGGTTGCCGGCGGCCAAGCGCGTGGCCAGAATGGCCGGTCGGTCGCGGCCGACGATCTCGACGCTCACGTTGATGTCCGGGTACTCGGCCATGAACGCCTGGACGACCTTAGCGAAAGCAACACCCTGGTGACCCGGCCAGCCATGCATCACGTACACTGTCTCCTGTGCGGCGGCGAGGCCGCCCCACACCATCATCAGCCCTACCATCAAGACTGCAAATCGCTTCATCGCTCTACTCCTCCTTTGTTGAGACGTCTTTCAACGCCCGATCGCTCGCCCTACCTGTCCTCCGTATCTCACCTCCTTGCTCGAACCTTATGGACATCGAGCGACTCATGGACAGCGCTTCCCTTGGTCCTGTTCCGCGGAACCGGCGAGCTCTCCGTCCACCAACCGGTAGTCCCGGGTGACAATGAGGCCAGCCCGCAGACGCTGTTGAGAAATAATAACATGTTCAAGGGCAAGGATGCTTTCCAAGAACCCATCCTGAGTTTCGCGCCCCCGCGCCAGACGCGCGGCACGCGTATCGCGATAGTCGCGCTCGATGAACACCCTGAGGTCAACATGCCGCAGCATCGTCGTATAGGTCCCCTCAACGATGAGCACACGGGTATCCGAAAGATCCAGCGTCTCCTCGGTGATGCGGTCCTCTTGGTAGATGACCAACGGCTTGCGCAGCTGCTCGACACCATCCTTGGCTTGAGCGAGGTGTTCGTCCATAAGGTCAAGACGCACTTCGGACATTCCCACCCAGTCGGTATCCTTCCGCCGGACCGCATCGTTGGTGCGGGGCGGGTACACGAAGTAATCGTCCTGCTGCAGGATCGCCGCCGGAACACCACGGCTCTCGAGCCCATGCCTCAGCACTTCCGCAAGCTCGGATTTGCCGCTTCCTGACTCCCCACCGATCGTCACGATGAAGATTCCAGGGTGGTTGTTGCATGCCTCCATCACCCTCATCGCCAACGCCTCGCCAGCGCGCCGGTGTTCAGCGGTGATGTGCAGCTTGTCGCCCCTCATGTGCCCCCCCGCTGGTGACCCCGATACAGCGCACGATGCCGTCGGGCCGATGCATCCCAGCTGTAAACCTGTTCGACCGTCGCGCGTGCCCGCGACCCCATCCGGGCACGACGCTCAGGATCGGAAAGGAGCGCCCGCAGAGCACCGCCGAAAGCTACGAGATCGGTTGGATCAACAAGCAGGCCATCGTGGTCGTGGGTCATCACTTCGGACGGGCCACCAAACTTGGTGGCAACGACCGGCACGCCGCAAGCCATGGCCTCCAGCATCACGATACCGAAGAGTTCATACCGCGACGGCATGACGAACACGTCGATCGCCCGGTAGAAGTCCGGAAGCGACTCCTGGGGAAGGACATCCATCCACCGAAACCGCTCACCTAGCGCGAGGTCCTCCACCAGTTCCTTGAGCCTGCCGTATTCGGCCGCTTCTCGGGGATCGTCGGCCGCCCCCGCACTGAGCGCAAAGAAGAACTGTTCTCCGTCAGCCACAAGCTGCTGCGCGACACGCAGGAACAGATCGTAGCCCTTGCGAGGATCCAACCTTCCCAGAGCCGCCGCCAAAGGACCCTCGGGAAGGGAGAAGCTACGGCGCAACACCCCCGGCGAACGCTCGTCCGAAGGCCTGAAGCGAGCCGTGTCCACGCCCGGCGGAACCACTTCGATCTTGCAGGGATCCACCCCGTACAGCCCCACTAGGTCGTCCCGCTCGACCCGGGTCGACGCCACCAACACGTCGCATGCATCGCCAGCCATTGTCTCGGCACGAATTCGACCAGCGTACGGTCCGTGTTCTGCCTCCGGAAGCGCTGCGAGCTTTCGCTTTCCAAGGGAGTGGGAAGTGTGAAGCCAGCGGCGTCCCGCTTTCAGCGCGTCCGCCACGAACGCTCCGTCCCAGAAGTGTGAATGAAGCACATCGTCCTGACCCAACTCCTGAGCCACCCCGTCGGCAAACGCCTCCAAGTAAGGCTCGAGTTCCTCTTTGGGTACGAACGAACGTGGTCCGACCGGAAGGCGGCGCACAACGGCTCCGGGGCAGATCTCCTCAGAGGCGGGCTTGCCCTCGCCACGATCCCGGGTGAACGCGGTGACCGCAACACCTGCTTGAGCCAGGTGTGCGGCCAGATCACGAATGTACACACACTGACCGCCGATCTCCGGTTCGCCGATCCGACCTAGCGGATCCCCATGTGGGGTCAGCATCGCTACACTAAGCTCAGGCAAGCAACACCTCCAGACCAGCGTCCCGAAGCTCCTCCACCACATCCGGGGCGGCGCCGCTATCGGTGATCAACGTGTCCACTTCCGCCAGAGGAACGATCTTGAGAAAGCTGTCCATACCAAGTTTGGAGGAGTCAGCAAGGACCACACTGCGACTGCCTGCGCGCACCATCCGTTGCTTGACACCTGCCTCAAGCGCGTTGTTCACGGAGATTCCTCGACGCGAAACCCCGTTGATGCCCACGAACGCGATGTCCGCAGCGATGCCCTCAAGGAAACACTCCGCCAGCGAGCCCACAAAGCACAACCCCGGCTCGAAGAGCACCCCCCCAACCACGATGAGTTCCGCGCGCGGGGCATTGACCAACTCGTTCAGCGCGTACACCGAGTTCGTCACGAGAGAAAGCTCGCGGTCACGAAGCTGGCGGGCGAGGAACAGCGTGGTGCTGCCCGCATCGATGATCACCTTGTCACCGTCCTCGGGAAGCTGGGCTGCCAGTTCGGCGATGGCCTGCTTAGCCTCGAGGTTGACGCTGCTCTGTTCTTGAAACGCCGGGGCAAACCGCGCCACCTGTGTGGCCACAGCGCCACCATGGTTGCGCCTGAGCACCCCTTGGCGCTCCAACGCTTCTAGGTCGGAACGGATGGTCACAGCAGACACACTCAGCTTGCGGCTCAGCTCGGCCACCGTAGCACCTCCCCGAGCCAACACAGTCATGGCGATCCGATGCCTTCTTTCATCTACGAGCATCTTCTTGCGCCCATTACCGCAGCGTTTACGTATGTTAACGTTTGCGCCCCCCAGCCGCAAGACGCGCCGCATCCGCCTCTCCTCGGGGGCTAGCCAAAGAAACGCGGGGAACTGTGTCCCCCGCCATCACAAGAACGGAAGTTTCACGCGCAGTCGACCCGTCGGCGCACGGGGCAGCAAGCTACCACCCCCCTGGCCATCGTCAACCGACAGACCACAACGGGCGCCGAAGCTCAGTACACCCAGCCGAACTCGAGGCCTATCCTTGTCAAAACCTCAACGCGATCGCGCTCAGGGCCACACTGCGGTGGAGGACTGGCCACCCCGAACAGGGTCAGCACAGCCCCTAGCCCCGTGAGCAACCCACCGAGAGGACGGTCGCCAAGTGCCGAGAGGTATTGTCCGCCTGCGACAAACAGCAAGCCTCCTCCGATGAGCGCGTTTCTTGAAAGACGGCAGTGGTCGAGCTTTCGTCGGGCAGCGGCCATGGCTGTGGTCCATTCCGTGAACGTGAGGGGCGTTTCCCGCCCTGGACGGGGGGAGAAGTTCACCTCAGCGATCAACACCAACGGGTAGTTCAGCACCGTTCGCGGACCGGTCCGGAACTTCACGTACTCAGAGGTCAGAGCCTCCAGCGTTCCCTCAACGACCCGCCCGTCGCGCAACACCAGCTCATCCCCCAAGGCTGGACTGCCCAGCACACCCGCGAGCAGCGCTGCAAGCAGCAACCCAACGACACACCTGCATCTCGTCATGCTCACACCCCCCAGAACATTCGAGGAAGCCCCTTGCTTCATAGGACACTGTAGCGCAGGCCCAGCGCAGAACAGGGGGGCAAGCGCCCCACACCTTGGAGGCGTTGACCCCCCCACAGGGTGTCCGCTGTCCCACGTTGACCCCCCCCCACCACAACATGCAGAATAGCTCATCCAGAGCTATCGAGGTGAGAACCGTGCGTATCGTGCTGGGTGTTGCGTTCTTGTGCGCGGTGGCGCTTGTGACCGTGGGCGCAGAGCCGGTGGCGGTGGTCAACGGCGAGGAGATCTCACGGGAGACGCTGCAGCAGCGGACGAACCTGTACAGCATCGTGATGACGATCTACCAACAGTTCCCTGCCTTTGCAGAGACCCTCCTTCTCACGGACGAAGGTCGGGCCCTCCAACGGCGCTATGAGCGCGATACGCTCGAGCAACTCATCCTCCGTAGCCTTCAGCTCCAGGAAGCACGCAAGCGCGATATCCAGATCGACGCACAGCGTCTGGCATCTCGGGTGGACGGAATCCTCGGCGACATCATGCTTCAGAACCAACTCAGCGAAGACGAACTCATCGAGGTTCTTGCGCAGCAAGGCCGTACGCTAGACGGATTCCGGGAGGAGATCACCACAAACGTCCGCGAGGACTTCCTCATCGACGGCCTGCACCGGTCCGTCGTCGGCGAAGTCACGGTGGACGATGCGTCCATCGAAGCCTATTACGAGAACAACAAGGACAGCTTCCTCGACGACGAAGGCAACATCCAACCGCTCCCCGAGGTCCACGAGGAAATCGAAGACCGCCTCCTCCAGCGAGCCCGCCGCGACGCGTGGGACGCATGGCTCACAACCCTCCGCGAAGAAGCCGACGTCACGGTGAACCTGTAGGGGCGGGCCTTTCGGGGACGCGGACGCGGAGGACCTCGGCCAGCGCACGGCTCGCCTCGACCCACCGCTCGGCAGCGGAGTCTCCGTTGGCCGCCGCTTCTACCTGCTGGCCGTACCAGGCCTCAAGAATAGCGTAGCAGACGTTCTGCGCGTGGTGCACATCAACAGCCAGTCCGCGTTGCAGCGCTGTTGAAGCCAGTTCTTCGAACTGCTCCACAGCAGAGGCATCCTGAGGGTGCCGGGCAACGCGTGTGGCCATGTTATCGAGTGCCCCCTCCATCACGTAGGCCAACCCGGCCTCATCCAGGTCCAAACCGAGGTTCCGTGCTTGCTCCACAACCTCGCCCACATGTTGGAGCTTCTGCTCCTCAGCGCGAAGCACGTCGCGTACCTGCGCCTCCAAGGCAACTTCGCCCACTGCCTTGAGTGCTTTGGGCAGGGGGATCCTGCTGTCAACCAAGAACTGCATCAGGGGTGCGTGCTGACGATAGAGGCCCTCGAAAGCGTGCTCGAGCGTCTCCAAGGTAGACGCAAGCACCGTGCGGGCAAGCCTCCGTCGCGCATCCCGAAATAGGCTACGGAACCCATACGTCCGCCCTTCGAAGTGCCGGTCCAGCATCCGCAGCGCCTCGGGGAAGTCGGCCCTCTGGAACGGCTCACCCAACGAGCGCTCCAGGTCGTCGAGCACCTCGTCCCCCGCGCACGACCGCACACCGGCGGACAGGCTGTGCCCTCCCATGTACAGCACCCCATAGCAAAGACGGCTCGACTCCCTGGTGATCTCCGAGGAGACCTCCACCCGCCCGACCTCCAGCGTTGCCCCACCCGAACTCCAGCGCCGACGCGCCGATTGCTCCACGCGATACGCGCCGATCGCCGGGGGATCGTCCCCCTCTTGAAGCACGGACTGTACGGCATGGTGTGCGCCCACCTTGGCCAGGTCGACCATGGCCGGAAGCACACGACGGCGGTAGACCGTACGCCCGTCTCCCTCACCGGGAACGTTGCTGCGGGCTTGGGCAAGCATCGCCTCCAACCGTGCTTGCATCCCGTCGCCGAACAACTCCTGGGCGAGCTGAACTGCCCGACCTGCGTAGCGGAGCACCTGCACGGTCTCCAACCCCGAGATGTCGTCGAAGAACCAGCCACAGCTTGTGTACATGAGCATGGCGTGCCGCTGCATCTCCAGAAGCTTGAGCGCTCTGACCGTTTCGTCCCCCGAGAGCTCTCGCCGCGCGAAGCGCGCGAGAAACGCGCCCACCGAAGCTCGGTCCCGATCCAAGACGGCATGGATATACGCGTCCCGTGCCTCCCACGGATCCGGGAGGAGGCCCCGTAGCCCCTCTTCGTATCCGTTGTCCAACGACGCCCGCAGCGCGTCAAGCGCCTGACGCAAAGGCGCACGCCATCCTTGATTCCATTCGGGGTGTGCGCCGCTCTGGCAACCACAATCATCCCGCCATCGTTCCACCCCGTGGGCGCAGCTCCAGGAGCTTCCTTCACGCACCTCGACCTCATGCGTCGGGGGATGCCGCTCCAGATACTCGCCGTAGTTGGTAACCCTGACGCCGGTTGTGGCAAGCACGTGCAGCGCGTAGGCCAACGCCATATCCCCGTGCCGGTGGTGGTGCCCGTACGTCTCCCCATCGGTGGCCGCGTGCACGAGTTGGGGACGGCCGTGGCGCTCGCTGAACGCCCCAAGCACCCGTTCGGCGAACCGCTCGCCGCTCCTGAGAAGCCCCTCGAACGCCACACCCCGGGAGATAGGACCATCGTAGAAGAACACAGCTACTGAACGTCCGGACGGGAGGTTCACGGCATAGGGCATCGTGGGGTCAACCCGCTCGCCTTCCACGGAGACCCACGCCCCCCCCTCCAACGGGCGCACCCGAACAGCCTGATGGGGAGCAAGAATCGTGAACCGCACGCCGACGTCCGCCAAAGCCTCAAGGGACGCCGTATCCACCGCGGTCTCCGGAAGCCACATTCCCTCGGGATCCCGCCCGAACCGATGGCGGAAGTCCTCCACACCCCACAACACCTGAGTGCGCACATCCCTGGGGTGTGCCAGAGGGAGGATCATGTGACTGTAGGCTTGGGCCAAGGCGTTCCCGTGACCCGAGCACCGCCCAGCACTCTGCCGATCGGCGTCCAAGATCTTCGCGTAGACCTCCTCGGCATGGCGCTCCAACCAGGAAAGGAGTGTAGGACCGAAGTTGAAGCTCATGGACGCATAGTTGTTCACGATCCTCTGGATCCGGTGTTCACCGTCCAGGATGCGTGACGCGGCATTCGGAGCGTAGCACTCGGCCGTGATCCGCTCGTTCCAGTCGTGGTGGGGATAAGCAGAATCCTCGAGTTCCACCTCCTCGAGCCACGGGTTCTCCCGCGGAGGCTGGTAGAAGTGCCCGTGCACACAAACGTAGCGGCTCATCTTCGAGCAGGCTTGAGGAACAGGACCCCCAGCGGAGGGAGGGTGAGCGTCACGGCACAAGCCTGTCCATGGAGAGGCGTTGACGTGGACGCTACCGATCCCTCGTTGCCCACGCCGCTCCCGCCGTACGCTTCCCCATCGCTGTTTAGGAGTTCGCGCCACGCCCCGCCAAACGGCACGCCAATCCGGTACCCCCGGCGTACCACGGGGGTGAAGTTGCACACGACCAACACGACCTCCTCCGGATCTCGCCCCCAACGAAGGAAACTGACCACGCTGGACGCGGCATCGCTACAGTCCACCCACGAAAACCCCGCCGGCTCAAAGTCGCGCTCGTGGAGCGCAGGCTCCTCACGCAGCAGCGCGTTGAGATCCCGTACCCATGACCGAATCCCCCTGTGCGCAGGCTCATCGGACAAGTGCCAGTCCAGACTCCGTTCATGATCCCACTCCCGCCACTGACCGAACTCGCTACCCATGAACAGAAGCTTCTTGCCGGGCTGACCGTACATGTACCCAAACAAGAGGCGCAGGTTGGCCCGCTGTTGCCAGGGATCTCCCGGCATCTTGGACAATAGCGACCCCTTGCCGTGCACCACCTCGTCATGGGACAGGGACAGCATGAAGTTCTCGTGGAACGCGTACAGCATGCGGAACGTCAGCATATGCTGATGGAAACGCCGATGCACCGGGTTCTTCGCCATGTAGGTTAACATATCGTGCATCCAACCCATGTCCCACTTCATCCCGAAGCCCAGGCCACCTGCATACACAGGGCGCGACACCTGAGGCCAGGCTGTGGATTCCTCGGCCACTGTCTGTGCGTCCCCGTGATGGCTGTAGACCTCCTCGTTGAACCGCTTCAAGAAGGAGATGGCCTCAAGGTTCTCGTTCCCTCCATACCGGTTGGGAAGCCACGCGCCGTCCTCCCGTGAGTAATCGAGGTACAACATCGACGCCACCGCATCCACGCGAAGGCCGTCGACATGGTCCCGATCGAGCCAGAACAGGGCACTGGAAAGCAGAAAGCTACGCACCTCGTTGCGGCCGTAGTTGAAGATCAAGCTGTCCCAGTCCGGGTGATGCCCGCGGCGAGGATCCGCATGCTCATAGAGGTGCGTACCGTCGAAGTACCCCAGTCCGTGTTCGTCCGCCGGGAAGTGGGAGGGGACCCAATCGAGGATGACGCCGATGCCGTGCTGGTGAAGCGTGTCGATGAGGTACATGAAATCCTGTGGTGTTCCGTACCGGGCCGTGGGCGCGAAGTAGCCCGTCACCTGGTAGCCCCACGAACCGTAGAACGGGTGTTCCATCACGGGCAGGAACTCAACGTGGGTAAACCCCATGTCGCACACATAACGGGCTAACCGGGGCGCCAGTTCCCGGTAGGTGAGAGACCGTCCGCCCTCCTCGGGGACGCGCATCCAGGAGCCGAGGTGCACCTCATAGACCGTGCACGGGGCGTCAAGCGCGTTGTGACGATCCCGATGCGCCATCCACGCCTCGTCCCCCCAGCGGTATCCGAGGGAGCGGACGACGGAGGCCGTGCGGGGGGGAATCTCGTGCTCAAAGCCAAAGGGGTCAGCCTTGTCGACCGTGTAACCGCCGTACCGCGACTGGACATGGTACTTGTACAGCGCACCTTCACCCACACCGGGCACGAACCCCTCCCAGATCCCCGAGCCCGCGCGCGGAGAGAGGGGATGTGCTTCTCGGTGCCAACCGTTGAAACCACCCACCACACTCACCGAACGCGCATCAGGAGCCCACACCGCAAACCGCGTACCGGAAACCTTACGCCACGTCGTAGGATGCGCACCGAGCACCTGGTGCAGCCGTATATGACTGCCCTCGTTGAAGAGGTAGATGTCGTCGTCGCCAAGCCCTGTGCAACGATGATCCACCGGGCCCACGCGACCCTCGCGCGGCGTCATCGGCACTTCTGGGACACCCTACGGGCGCCCCTCTCCGTGTTCGTAGACCGCGCCTTCACGATACCCCGTGGATCCCCGTTGCGGGTTCGCGCGATGCCTTGCCATACCCCTCCTGCCCTGAACGCCCCACTCCGTAAGCTCACCCGTGCACTATAAGCAACCGGCCACAAACCAAGCAAGGTCGTCCCGTTGGCGTGACCCGCAGGGGCGGGTAACATGCTGCAGGTGGACACCAGGGGGGACGACGGTGAACAGCGTAGACTTTGTGCTGGGGTTGCATTGTCACCAGCCCGTGGGGAACTTCCCCGAGGTTTTCGAGCACTCCTATAGGGACGCATACCTTCCGTTCATCGAGACGTTCGAACGGTACCCAGCCGTCAAGGCTGTGCTCCACTACACGGGCCCCCTGTGGCAGTACTTCCTGGAGGAGCATCCCGACTTTGTGGCCAGGCTGGCGGCATTGGTGAAGGCCAATAGGGTCGAACTCCTAGGCGGCGGTTTCTACGAACCCATCCTGACGGTGATCCCGCCCGAGGATGCTCGGGCACAACTCACGCACATGCGTGACTTCCTCCACCACCATACAGGGCACGCCCCCCGCGGAGCTTGGCTTGCCGAGCGGGTGTGGGAGCCCCAACTGCCCTCCCTCCTCAGGTCCTGCGGTGTTCGCTACCTTGCCGTGGACGACACGCACTTTCACCGGGTGGGCGTGACCACCGAGCGGCTGGGAGGTTACCACCTCACCGAGGATCAAGGGCAGACCGTCGGCGTGTTTCCAATCAGCGCCGCGCTACGGTACATCATCCCCTTCAGGCCGGTGTCCCAGGTGCTCGACCACTTCCGCGATGAAGCCAGACGGCGGAAGCGACCGTTGCTCGTGCTCATCGACGACGGTGAGAAGTTCGGCGTGTGGCCGGGGACCAGCCGCTGGGTGTACCAACAAGGGTGGCTTGAGAAGTTCTTCCAAGCGCTGTCGGAGAACCTGGATTGGCTGCGCACGGTAACGCTTGGGCAGGCCTACGAGGAACGCGAGTCTGTGGGCCAAGTCTACCTTCCCACCACCTCGTACTTCGAGTTGGGGGAGTGGGCGCTTCCCCAGGAGGGGCAGCAATACCTCGCTGAACTCAAGAGCCTGTTGGGACACCGTGTTCAGGAATTTGGGGCCCTCATCGCAGCAGGCTACTGGCGGGGGGTCCTGGCCAAGTACCCTGAGGCCAACTACATGCACAAGCGCATGCTGCGCCTTAGCGCAGCGGTACGGGACCTGCCCCCCTCGTACCCGTACCGCGAGGAAGCACGAGAGCACGTGCTAAAGGCGCAGAGCAACGATGCCTACTGGCACGGCCTGTTCGGCGGCGTGTACCTCCCGCATCTACGGGACGCCGTATGGCATCACCTGCTTTCCGCGGAGCGCCTGGCCCGTAAGGCGGCACCCCTGCCACTTATCGAGCACGCCGATGTGGATGCCGATGGTCAAGAGGAGACCATCCTCCGCGATGCTAGCTGGACGGCGGTCGTGGCCCCACGGAAGGGGGGAACACTCATCGAGCTCTCCCACATGGGCATCCCGTTCAACTTCCTCAACACCGTGGCCCGACGTCCGGAAGGTTATCACGCACAGGTGCGCAACGCCGCAACGGAATCCGACAACGGCGCAAAGAGCATCCACGAACGGGCGACGGCCAAACAACCCGGCCTGGAGCGGTACCTTCAGTACGACCGGCACCGCAGGACCTCACTCATCGATTACCTGCTCCTTCCCCAAGCCACACAGGAGGATCTCGCCACGGGGCGTGAGGCACAGCTGGTCGGCTTTGCCGGACGTCCGTTCGACCTCGCTCCCCTCGAGCAGGGACGCACAGGCATCCGCATGACGCGCAGCGAGGAACTCCCCGACAGTGCCGTAACCGTCCACAAGAGCATCATTCTCGGCAACACGGACGACGCCGTCGAGGTTCATTGGGACATCGAGAACCGGGCCCAACACCCTGCAACGCTGCGCTTCGCCACCGAGCTGAACTTGGCGCTGTTGGCCGGCGACGCCCCGGACCGCTACCTGGAGATCCCCGGGAGGGCACTCCATGATCCGAAGCTGGCAAGTGCAGGAGAGGAACACTGCGTGCGAGAGCTGCGGTGCATCAACCGCTGGGACGCATGGACGCTCGCGCTCAATGTAACGCCGGAGGCCGACCTGTGGCGCTATCCAGTGCACACGGTGAACAACTCCGAAGCAGGCTTCGAACGCGTGTACCAGGCGACCTGCGCCGTGTTCGTATGGGAAGTCGTGCTGCCCCCGAAGGGGCACTGGAACGGCCGGTTGCGCATCACGGTCCGCCAAGACGGTTGACCCTCGGACCCAGGCCGTTACGCTGTGAATGAGGAGGCCATCGCCCCCTGTGCCGGGGCATGAGGCAAGGAGCGAAACCCTGTCGGCGATCCGGCAGCAGTCGAGCCTCTAAGTGGAGAACGATAAGAGCAGCGCCCGGGCCGGACCAGCCGGACCGGAAGCGAGCAGGGAGCGAAGAACATGGCTGAGATGAACACGCTTGGGGTACTAACGGGTGGGGGCGATTCCCCCGGGATCAACGCAGCGCTGCGGGCCATTGTGCGCCGCGCGCAGGAGGAATCGATCGAAGTCATCGGGTTTCCCGACGGCTGGCACGGACTGGTGGAGAACACCGGCGGGCCCATGCGCGGCCCGGACGTATCGGGGATCCTGCACGTGGGCGGCACAATGCTCGGTACGTCGCGGACGAACCCGTTCCGTAAGGTGACCTCGAACGGCGAGGTGCGCTGGGAACCGACGGAGAAACTCGACGCGATCAAGGAAACGTGGCGCCAATGCGCGCTGGATGCCTTGATCGCCATCGGAGGCGACGATACATTGGGCGTCGCCCATCGGCTCGCGGCTCA
>PUMC01000016.1 GCA_003552425.1 Candidatus Acetothermia bacterium
CGTGGCGGAGCATGCCGAAGGTCTGATCGCCCTGTCGGCCTGTGAGTCCGGACAGGTTCAACGCCGGTTGCGCCAGGGGCTCGACAAGGCAGCCCAGGCGGCGGGAAGACTGGCGGAGATCTTCCCGGACCGCTTCTACCTCGAACTCCAGGACCATGGACTGGAACGCAACCGAAAGCTGATCACGGCAGGCGTGGAACTGGCGCGACGACTAGACCTGCCTTACGTAGCCACTTCCGATGTCCACTATCTCGATGCCCAGGATGCCGAAGCCCATCGGGTGTTGATCAACATCCAAGGGGGCAAGCGGCTGGACGAGGAGGGCGCACGGTCGCTCGACGGCGATGGCTACCACTTCCTCACGGAGCAGGAAATCAGGGAGCGGTTCCGGGAGCTTCCCGAAGCGGTGGACCGAACGGTCGAGGTCGCCGAACGGATCGGCTTCGAACTGGAGCTTGGGAGCCGGTGGCTTCCGAGGTTCCAGGTTCCCGCAGGGTACCCGGACGCCCAGAGCTATCTCGACCACCGCGCCCGAGAGGGGGTGCGCAGGAGGCACGGAGACACGCTACCCGCCGAGGTTGAGGAACGCCTCGCCTACGAACTGTCGGTCATCGAGCGCAAAGAGCTCGGAGCGTACTTCCTCATCGTGGCCGACTTCGTCGACCATGCGCGGCAGCAGGAGATCCCCGTGGGTCCCGGCAGAGGATCGGCCGCGGGATCGTTGGTGGCCTATGCACTGGGGATCACCGAGGTGGATCCCTTGGAGTACGGCATTCTGTTCGAACGCTTCCTGAACCCTGACCGCGTCAGCCTCCCGGATATCGACATCGACTTCTGCATACGTGGCCGTGACGACGTGATCCGCTACGCGGCCGAGAAGTACGGCCGCGACCACGTGGCACAGATCGGTACGTTCGACCGGATGGCCTCACGGTCCGTCCTCCGTGATGTGTCCCGTGTCCTGGGTGTTCCCTATGAACGGGCCGACCGCATCGCAAAGCTGGTCCCCTTCGGGATGCCTTTGGAGCGTGCGCTGGAGCAAGTTCCGGAGCTCAGGACGGCCAGCGAGGAAGACGATACTGCGAGGCGTATGTTCAGCATCGCCCGTAAGCTCGAGGGCATCCTCCGCAACGCGTCGACACACGCCGCCGGTGTGGTGATCACGCCCGAGCCTCTGGAGCGCTTCGTTCCGCTGCTAAGGCTGACCGACGGTGAGTTCGTCACCCAGCTCGACATGCATGACCTGGAGGACCTGGGCCTTTTGAAGATGGATTTCCTCGGCCTCAGGAATCTCACCATGCTCGATGATGCGCGCAGGTGGGTAGCAACCCGCAAAGGGGAACCACCGGAGCTACGTGCGATCCCCCTCGACGATCCGGAGACGTTCGCCCTCATCCGTGAGGCGAACACCAGCGGCGTCTTCCAGCTCGAGTCGCCGGGAATTCGCGCGCTCGTCCGGAGGCTTGAGCCCAGTGAGTTCCGTGATCTCATCGCCATCCTCGCTCTCTACCGTCCGGGCCCCCTCGAGTCGGGGATGGTAGAGGACTACATCGAGCGTAAGCACGGTCGACAGCCTCCCACGCCGCCGCACCCGTCGGTGGAGGAGATCCTCAAGGAGACGCATGGGCTCCCGATCTACCAGGACCAGGTCATGCTCATGGCCCAGCGGGTAGCGGGGTTCTCGCTGGCTGAGGCCGACCTTCTGCGCAAGGCGATGGGCAAGAAGAAACCAGAGGTCATGGCGAAGATGGAGGCCCGCTTCGCCGAAGGATGTGTGGCCAATGGGCTCGACGCGGAGGAAGCACGCGCGCTGTTCAGCCATACGGAGAAGTTTGCCGGCTACGGGTTCGTCAAGGCCCACGCCACCGCCTATGCCTTCATCACGTTCTGGACAGCGTACTTCAAGGCACACTACCCAACGGAGTTCATGGCTGCGTTGCTGTCGAGCGTGCTGGGGAACACCGACAAGCTCGTCTCCTATATCGGCGATTGCCGGGACATGGGCATCGAGGTCCTGCCGCCGGACGTAAACGAGTCCGAGGTGGACTTCACGCCGGTGGGAGAAGGAAGGATCCGCTTCGGCCTCGGGGCCATCAAGCACGTAGGACGCTCCGCGGTAGAGGCCCTGCTCGAGGCACGGGGGGATGGGTTCGAGAGCTTCTTCGACCTGGCGCGACAGGTTGACCCTGATCGGGTAGGCCGGGAAACCCTGGAGTGCTTGATCAAGTCCGGAGCCATGGATGGGTTCGGTGTGCCGCGAAAGGCACTCCTCGCCCAGGTGGAAGAGGGAATCCGGCTGGCACAGATCGCCCGCCGTGAGCGCCTGAGCGGGCAGCAGTCGTTCTTCGAGACGGAGGAACTCGTACCCTCGGCCCCGGTCGATGCCCAGGAGTTCTCCAAGCGAGATGTTCTGCAGTTCGAACGCGAGCTTCTGGGCCTATACCTCTCAGGACACCCGCTCGATGTCTACCGCGAGAAGTTGCAGGCGGCAGGGACCATCCCGTTGGCCGAAGCCCAAGACCGCCGCGGAACGTTCGGCGTGGCGGGGCAGGTGCGGCGCACCAAGGTCATCGCCATCTCCGGCGGCGGGAGGATGGCCTTTGTCACCCTGCAAGACCGAAGCGGAGAACTGGAGTTCGTGGTTCCCAAGCACCTGTTCGAGCAGTCACCGGTCCACTACGCTGACGATGTGCTCCTGTTCGTGAAGGTTCGCGCCGCCGAGCGCAACGGGACACGCCGCTTCACCGCAGTGCGCGTGGAACCGTTGGAGGACATACCCGAACAGTGCCTGACATCCTGTACCATCGATCTTCCCGCCGAGCTGGCCGAACGGCCAACCCTGGAACGCCTGGCCGAACTCTTGGCCGAACACCCCGGACCGCTGCCCACCCAAGTGCGCGTCTGGAGCAACGGCCGCGCACTCACGGTGATGGCCAGTCCCCGCTACGGGGTACGGCAATGTGCTGAACTCGCCGATGAGCTCGCCAAGCTAGGTCCCGAAGTCCAGTTGAGCTGGCAATGAAGATCCCCCCAGCCCTCCGTCTCCTGCTCCCAGGAATCGGCGTGAAGCGGTGGATGGCTCTGTCGCTCGGGTGTACAGCCCTCATCGTGTTCGGGGCCCTGTGGCTCGTGGGCATTGACGGAATGCGTACCCTGTACGGACTCCTGCTGCAGCACTTCCCGTTCCTGTGGCGCCCCCTCATCGGAGGACTCGCCCTGGCTCTGGGGATCGGTGGGGCGGCATTCGGCATGGCCATGGCGGTGCGCTCGATCACCGAGGCCTTCTCCTCTCAGAGGGCTGGTTCGCTGACACAGGCACTGTACGAAGCCCGGGTGCTCCCCGCCGCCCCGCGCGTGGTGGCTGTGGGCGGGGGAACGGGCCTCCCTTCACTCCTCCGGGGGCTCAAGACACACACCGCCAACCTCACTGCCGTGGTCACGGTGATGGACAGCGGAGGCAGTTCCGGGCGGCTGCGTGTGGAGCTCGATGTCCTTCCTCCGGGGGATGTCCGCAACTGCCTCCTGGCGCTGGCCGAAGACGAAGAGCGCATGGAACGGCTGTTTCAGTTCCGCTTTCATTCCGGGGAAGGACTCACAGGCCATTCGCTGGGAAATCTCCTGTTGGCCGGGCTGGACCAGCTGCTGGGGGGCCTCGATCGGGCCGTTGAGGAGTCCAGCTATCTCCTGAGCGTTCGCGGGCAGGTGCTACCAGCCACGCTGGACAGGGCCAACCTCGTCGCCCGAATGGAGGACGGGATGGAGGTCGAGGGGGAAGCCGCCATCGCTGACGATCCACGCCGCATTGCGCGCGTGGGATTGAACGCACCGGCCCGTCCCTATGGACCTGTGCTTCAGGCCATCCATGACGCGGAGCTGATCGCCCTCGGACCGGGAAGCTTGTTTACAAGCATCATCCCAAGTCTTCTGGTGAACGGGATCACCGATGCGATTCTCCAATCCCCTGCGGAGCGCTTGCTGATCATGAACCTCATGACGCAACCGGGTGAGACCGATGGGTACACCGCACACGATCACCTGCGCGTCCTCAGTGAGTACATCGACATCCGGCGTTTCCACGCCGTGCTCGTCAACAACCGTCCACCACCTGAAGAACTCCTCACCCGCTACCGCGAGGAAGGAAGCATCCCCGTGAAGGACGATCTCCAGGGGAGCAAGGCCTACGGGTTGCGGGTGATCCGTGCTCCCTTGCTCGCCACCACACAAGTAGCCGGTAAGCAAACCGTGAAGCACGATGCAAAGGCGCTCGCACAACTGCTCGCTGGCCACACACAGTGCTTCCGCCGTTCCTGGACCCGGTGGTTCATCCCGGCGAAAGGCCTCCGCGGCTAACCTTTCACGCACACCAACGGCATCACCTTGGCCACCAGCGCGTTCAGCCCGGAACCCGTTGCCGCTTCGATGACAAGCTCCACGTCCTTGTACGCACCAGGGGCCTCCTCGGCGACTCCCCGCGCCGAATGTGCCCGTATCTCAATGCCCTTGCCGGCAAGGTCCTTGAGCACCTTATCGCCATGCCACGTGCGCTTGGCCTTGGACCGGGAGAGCGCGCGTCCTGCTCCGTGGATCCCCGAGCCGAACGCCTCGCTCATCCCCCGCTCGGTGCCCCGCAGGATGTAGGATGCCGTACCCATGGTGCCGCCGACGAACACAGGATGTCCTACATCGCGATACGGTTCAGGGTTCTCCGGTCTTCCCGGTCCGAAGGCCCTGGTGGATCCCTTCCGGTGAACGAGGAGTTCACGTTCCTTTCCGTCCACCTGATGGCGTTCGCGCTTCACGTTGTTGTGTCCCACGTCGTACAGCGTTCGTATCCGCTCCGGGGCAAGCGAGAACATGGGCGCAATCGCTTCCCGGACAAGGTGGGCGATCACCTGACGGTTGGCGAATGCGCAGTTCACCCCAGCAGCAACCGCCGACAGATACCGCTGCCCTTCAGGGGAACGAATCGGAGCACACACAAGCTCACGTTCGCGAATGGGGATCGCGTACTTCCTGCTCGCCCGCTCCAGCTCTTGGAGGTAGTCCTGGCCGACCTGATGGCCGAGGGCCCGCGAGCCGCAGTGAATGGCGACCAGGATCTGGCCCTGTTCGATACCGTAAGCGGCGGCAGCGGCACGATCGCTGATTTCGACCACTTCCTGCACCTCGAGGTAGTGGTTTCCCGATCCCAGCGTCCCCACTTGTCGGAACTGCCGTTGCTTGGCCTTGAGGGACACGGCAGCTGGGTCCGCGTCGGCCATGCACCCCTCTTCCTCCGTGAACCGGAGGTCGTCCGGGACCCCGAACCCCTTGCCCACCGCGTACCGTGCTCCCTTGACCAGGACCTCATCGATGCTGTTGAAAGAGAGCCGCAGCTTCCCCTCGGATCCCAACCCAGCCGGAACACCGCCGAACAGCCGATCCGCGAGTTCCTCCTTTCGGGGACCGACCTCCTCTGCACGCAGCGGTGTGGCGAGCACCCGTACACCGCAGTTGATGTCGAATCCCACGCCCCCCATGGCCACGACGCCGTCGTGAACATCGAACGCGCCCACCCCGCCAATGGGAAACCCGTAACCGGGGTGGATGTCCGCCATCGCGACCGAGGCTTTGACGATTCCGGGAAGACACGCGACGTTTCTCACCTGTTCCAGCGCGTTCCACTCCTGCCCCCCGCGAGCCTCCTCAAGCAGAGGGCGCAGCAGATCCTCTGAGGCGAAGATACGTCCAGGAACGCGCATATCACCCGCCTGGGGAAGCTCCCACACGAAGTCGTCCAGCTTCCTGAGTTCCACTTGACACCCCCTTAAAGATCCAACACGCACTGTGCAACGGCCTGATCGCTCGTGTAGGCCACCCGCACACCATAGTACGTGGCAGCCTTCACCTCCACCCCGGGTTGGTGGCGGCGCACATCGAGCGGTTCGCCGTGGGCCTGTCCCCGCAACGCCCATCCTCCATCTCCTTGGGTGACGGTGGCGGAGAAACGTGAGAAGACCAGTCCCTCGATGTCCTTCTGCGCGAGGAGTTCTCCCAGCCACGCGACGAGCAGCCCCTCCAGGGTGTCCGCCGTGAGGTCGACCTGTACCCCACGCACTGGGGCAACCGCCCGCAGGTCGATCATCAGGGAGAACATGCCCCGTGCAGCCTCGGCAAACGCGGCACCAAGGTCCGGTCCGGTTCCTCGGACACCCACATCCGCCGTATGCTCAAGGATCTCATAGCCCATGCTTCAACCCTCGATAGGGAGGTGCGTGACGGGTGTGTAGATGGGTCCTTGGGGACGGAGCTCCGAACGCATGAGCACGATCTCCCTCACGGGGACGACCAGCGGCCCGCCCTCCAGCGGTGCCACGACATCGGTCACATCCTTGGGTGTCCTGAACCGGGCCAACGTCACGTGGGGATGCGCGCTCCGTCGCTCGGGAGGGATGCCTGCAGCCTGTACCGCTTCCTCGAGGAGCGCAGCGAGTGCCTCAAACCGCCCGTCGGAACCAGGGGGACCGGCCCACAGCACACGCCCGCGCTCGGGATGAGGGAAAGCCCCGAGCGTGGAGAGCTCCAGGGCAAACGGTTGGGTGACCGCAGCAACCTCCATCGCACCCTCCTTCACGGCTTGCGCCGTCTCCTCCCCAACTTCACCGAGAAACCGTAGCGTCACGTGAAGGTTGTCCGCGGGAACCCATTTGGCCGCCGCCAACCGGCGGCGCAACCTTCGGGACACGTCGCTCAACGCAGCGCGGACGTCATCTGGAAGCTCAACGCAGAAGAAGGCTCGCATCGCACCAGATTATAGCCGTTGGCGTAGCCGTTCCTCGGCCCTTACCATTGATGAGGAGCGTGACAATGGCTGAGCACGAGAATACCGTCACCCTGAAGGTGGCCGAAGCACATCAGCAGGACGTAGGCAAGGGCATCGCCAGGATCTCCTCCCAGCACCTCGCTGCACTGGAGCTCTCTCCAGGAGAACCTGTGGAGATCAAGGGGAAGCGCTCGGCGGGGGCCCTGGCAGCGCCAGGTTACCCCGCCGACGAAGGCCTGGACATCATCCGCGTTGACGGTCTCGTGCGGTCTGCAGCCGAGGTGGGCGTCGGGCACGCGGTGGAGATCGGCAAGGCCGAGTGGCGGCCGGCCACCCAGGTCACGTTGGCCCCAGCGCGAAAAGGGGTCAGGCTTGTGGCCTCCCCGGACAGCCTGCGGCAGGCGCTGATGGGGCGGGTGGTGCAGACGGGGGACATCGTGTCCACCGCAGCCCGCGTCCCGCAGACCCCGTTCGGTGGCGAACTCCTCAGCGAGAGGATCTTCCGCGAGATCTTCGAGATGGGACACCAGTTCGGGCTGGGGGAAGTCCGGTTGCATGTGGTGCGCAGCAGTCCCAAAGGGATCGTCCGCATCACCGAGAACACGGAGATCGAACTCTTGCCCGAGTACGTGGAGGTCTCCGAGAGCGACCGGGCCGTCCCCGAGGTCGCCTACGAGGACATCGGGGGGCTGCGTGATGTGATCCACAAGATCCGCGAGATGGTGGAGCTCCCCCTGAAGAAGCCGGAACTCTTCGACCGGCTGGGGATCGAGCCCCCGCGGGGCGTGCTCCTACACGGCCCGCCAGGCACGGGCAAGACGCTCCTTGCCAAGGCCGTCGCCCACGAGACCGATGCCCACTTCATCTCGCTGTCCGGCCCTGAGATCATGTCCCGCTACTACGGCGAGTCGGAACAGCGGTTGCGGGAGATCTTCGAGGAGGCGGAGAAGAACGCCCCAACGATCGTGTTCATCGACGAACTCGATTCGATCGCCCCCAAACGAGCAGAGGTCACGGGGGAGGTGGAGCGGAGGGTCGTGTCGCAGCTCCTCACCCTGATGGACGGCCTGAAGGAACGACGCAATGTCATCGTCATGGGAGCCACCAACCGGATCGAAGCCATCGATCAGGCACTGCGCCGTCCCGGACGGTTTGACCGGGAGATCGAGGTGCGGGTACCCGACCGAGAGGGGCGAAGCGAGATCTTCATGATCCACACGCGGGGCATGCCCCTGGAGCAAGACGTTGACCTCGCTGAGTACACGGAGCTGACGCACGGGTTCGTCGGCTCGGACATCGAAGCGCTGTGCCGTGAAGCGGCGATGAACGCCCTGCGCCGCGTCCTTCCGAAGGTCGACCTAGAACAGGAGGGTATCCCCACTGAGCTCATGGAGGAGCTGGTGGTCAGTCGCCAGGATTTCGATGAGGCCCTGCGCGAAGTGCGGCCGTCGGCAATGCGCGAGGTGTTGATCGAGGTACCACGGATGTCCTGGGAGGACGTTGGCGGTCTCACCGACGTCAAACAGCTCCTCCGCGAGGCCGTGGAGCTACCCCTCCAGCGGCCGGAGGCGTTCCGCAGACTGGGGATCACACCCCCGAAGGGTGTCCTTCTCTACGGCCCTCCAGGTACGGGGAAGACCTTGCTCGCGCGCGCTGTGGCCAACGAGTCTTCGGCCAACTTCATCGCCACCAAGGGTTCGGAACTTCTGTCGAAGTGGTACGGCGAATCGGAGCAGCTGGTGGCGGAGGTCTTCCGCCGGGCCCGTCAGGTGGCCCCGGCGGTCATCTTCATGGACGAACTCGACTCGCTGGCACCGCGCCGTGGGACAGCCGCAGGCGAGCCCCATGCCACGGAACGTATTGTGAACCAGTTGCTGGCCGAGCTCGACGGCCTGGAAGAGTTGCGCGGGGTGGTGGTCATCGGAGCCACCAACCGACCTGATCTCCTCGACCCGGCCCTTCTCCGGCCCGGAAGGATGGGTGAGCTGATCTACGTTCCGGTCCCGGACGACGAAGCCCGGCTGGCCATCTACCGCGTGCACACAAAGGACATGCGCCTGAACCAGGACGTCGACCTTGAGGCGCTGGCGCGGCGTAGCGAGCGTTTCTCCGGGGCTGACGTGGCGGATGTGTGCCGCAAAGCAGGACGGTTGGCGCTCCGTGAGAACGTGGACAGTGAAGATGTGGCGATGCGCCACTTCGAGGCGGCACTTGACGATACGCATCCGTCGATCACACCGGATCTTGAGGAACGATACCGGAAGCTCCGTCGCGAAATGCGCCATGCAACGCGAAGAATCGGGTTTGTGGAGGACGAGGCGACAACCCCTTGACAGCGGCCGTCTTCTGTCGTATCTAAGAAGTGTGGCCCCCGCGCGGGGCCATTTTTTCTTGCCCACCCTCCCCCATGCGAAAGGGTCCGCGCGGACCGCCGTCGGGGGCGCTTCACCGGGCGCGCCGGGATCGTGGACTCGAGTCAAGGATTCCCCTATCACCCACAGGGACCGGCTTACCGCTGCTCCCTTCCGGGTCTGACGGGGTTCACCAGTGTGCGTCGCAGGGGGCTCAACCGTCAACGCCCCGGTTTCCAGGCCGCTTCCAGCTCTGCTCCCTCTCGGGCAGCCCATCGGCCCCACATATAGCGGGTTGTGGGTACAGGGGACCGCTAGCCCCCCGCCGTGCACGGACCCAAGGTGAAGTCTAGAGGGCACAAGGTCCGGAGTCAAAGGTCTGGCGGAGGGGGTGGGATTCGAACCCACGGCACCCTTACGAGTGCACCGGTTCTCCAGACCGGTGGTTTAGACCGCTCGCCCACCCCTCCGCATAGGGGAATTCTACGTGTTCCCAATGCACCCGGTCAACCAGCCGGCAGTACACTCCCCACCGCCAGCCATAGAAGCGCACCCACCACACCAGCGAGCAGCGGCGTCAGCACCCAACCAAGACCGATCGACACCATCTGCCTCACGTTCACCGTCTGCACACCGCGCACGAGACCGATCCCCAGCACAGCCCCTACCACCGCCTGCGACGTGGACACGGGAACACCCACCTGCGCGAACAAGCGCAGTACCGCGGCCTGAGAAGCGGCAGCGAACAATGCGGGCAGCAACCCCAGATGCACCAGTCGCTCCCCCACCGTCTCCATCACCCGGCGGGAGTAGGTGACGACACCCAACGCAATGCTCGCCCCTCCGAGGACGGCAGCCATCGGGACCGAAAGCAACCCCGCGCCCACATACACGCCCGTCACGTTGGCCACACTGTTGGCGCCCAAGGCATACGAACCCAAGATACCCACCGTTACGATGCTCCAGCGCACCACGGTGTCGTACATGGCAAGACCGCTCAGCCACCGTTCCAGCACCGGACTCACAAAGCGGTGCAGCAGATAGGCAAGAAGAAAGCTTCCCAGGGGGGACGTCACCCACGAGGCTCCGATGCGTACCATCACACCCCACTCCACCGGACGGCCCGCAACCAGCGCTACACCGATGATCGCCCCTACCGCTGCCTGCGTGGCCGAGACGGGGATCCCGCGGATGGTCATCAACGTCACCGTGAGCCCGGCTGCCAACCCCACACAGAACGCCGTTGCCAGATCGTGCCCGGCAAGCGCACCGTAGGTCGCCATGCCCCGGGCGCCACCAACGTAGGCACCAAGGATGGCGAACGCCCCCGTCAGGATCACGGCTGCCCGGTACGAGACGGCACGCGCACCTACCCCCAAGCCAAACACGTTGGCTGCGTCGTTGGTCCCGAGGGACCAGCCCATCAAGATCCCAGGTAAGAGCGCCCACATGGTGTCCACCTCGCTGAGGTATGGACGTCTTTATACTCCTATGTAGTGCGGGGTGCAAGCCTGTGTCCACCTTGTGAACCGGAGTTCGGCACACGAGGCCCAGCCGCGACCCGCGCTCCGGTTAGCCGGTGCCGTGCACAGTGCGGCTGATGATCTCCTCTTGCAGCGCTGCGCCAAGATCGCAGAAGTAATCGCTGTAGCCCGCTACCCGAACCAGGAGCCCCCGATGGTTCTCCGGGTGGGCCTGCGCCCTGCGGAGCAGCGCTGCGTCCACCACGTTGAACTGGATGTGATGGCCACCCAACGCGAAGTAACCGCGTACGAACGCCGCCAATCGGGTCAGCCCCTCCTCCCCCGCCAACCCCTCGGGGGCGAACTTGATGTTGAGGAGCGTCCCACCGGTCTTGACATGATCCATCTTGGCGGCAGAGCGCAGTACCGCTGTGGGACCATGCTCGTCTGCACCCTGGACCGGGGAGATCCCCTCGGAGAGGGGCTGCCCCGCGTGTCGGCCATCCGGCGTAGCCCCCGTCAACGTGCCGAAGTAGATGTGGCTTGTCGTAGGCAGCATGTTGATCCGGTACGTGCCCCCTCGAGGTGCCGGACGACCATCGACCGCATCGAACAACGCCTCGAACGCCTGACGCATCAGACCGTCGGCCCGGTCGTCGTCGTTCCCGTAGCGCGGGGTGGTGTGCACCAACCGCTTGCGAAGCGCCTCAGAACCCTGGAAATCGCTGTGCAAAGCCCCAAGCAGCGTCCGCATCTCCACCGTGCCCCACATGTACACATGGTGATACAGTGCCGACAGGCTATCGGTGAGCGTGCCGATACCCACGCCCTGAATGTAGGTGGTGTTGTAGCGTGCGCCACCTGCGTTGTAGTCGACGCCTTTGTCCACGCAGTCGTCGATCAGAAGCGAGAGATAGGGTGCGGGCATATCCTCGGCGAACAGGGCCTGCACCAGCGCGTTCCCCCGCAGCTTCACCTCAATCATATGGCGAAGCTGCGCCTTCCAGGCCTCCATGAACGCCTGGAAAGACGCAAACGCCTCCGGGTCGCCCGTCGGCGGCCCGCACCGCACGCCGGTACGCGGGTCGACCCCGTTGCCGAGCGTAAGCTCCAGAACCTTCACCAGGTTGACGTATCCGGACAGGATGTACGCTTCTTTGCCGAACGCCCCCGTTTCCACGCACCCGCTTGTTCCCCCCTCCCGCGCGTCCTCGAGGCGTTTGCCCTGCCGCACGAGCTGATCGACCACAAGATCGGCGTTGAACAGGGCCGGATAGCC
>PUMC01000126.1 GCA_003552425.1 Candidatus Acetothermia bacterium
ACGATTTCGAAGACGAGGCACTCGGCAAAGCGATGGATGTGGCGCTGCTCAAGCGCCTGCTCCGGTACGTCAAGCCGTACCGGAAGTTCTTCATCATCGCCTTCGCCTGCGCTGCGCTGGCTACGGGGATCGAGCTTGCCTTGCCGTACATCACCATGGTGGCCGTGGACTCGGTGCTTGTGCTCCCCTGGGTTGAGGTTCACACGGAGGAGGCACCGTACCCGACGGCTTACGAGCTCGAGGAAGGACGGTTCCTCGCCGACACCCGGGAGATGCCCCAGCGCACGCTGGAACGGCTGGAGACGGAGGGCCTCGTCGGCGATCGGTACCTCCTTCTTGCCGAGGACGATCCCGGTGCGGAGGTGGCCGCCCGCCACCCGGAGGTGTTCGAGGAGATGGCCCTGGGGCTTCTGGCCCGGGAGGGTGATCTGGGGGCACTGTCGGCACGGGAGCGGCTCCAAGTGCAAGGCAGCGCGCTCGTCGTCCTGGGGTACCTGGCCCTGGGGTTCGTGGTCCTGTTGCTCCTCCGGTTTGTGTTCACCTACGGGCAGGTGTACCTCCTTCAGTCCACGGGACAGCGGGTGATGTACGACATGCGGCGGGACATCTTCCGCCACCTCCTCAGGCTTCCGGTGCCGTTTCTCGACAAGCAGCCGGTGGGGAGGCTTGTGACGCGGGCCACGAACGACATCAACGCCATCAACGAGATGTACACCCAGGTGCTCGTGTTCGCCTTGCGGGACTTCCTGATGATGGGTGGCGTGCTGGCAGTGATGTTCAGCCTCAACCCGCGGCTCGGGCTGTTGCTCCTTGCGTTCGCTCCGCCGCTGGCGGCGGTGACGTTCTGGTTCCGCAGCAAGGCCCGCGAGGCCTACCGGACCGCCCGCCGACACCTGGCGCGGCTCAACGCCTACCTTGCCGAATCGATCTCGGGGATGCCCATCATCCAGCTCTTCCGTCAGGAAGTGCGGGCGTTCAAGCGCTTCGCGGGGATCAACGAGGAGTTCTTCGGGGCGCAGATGCGGACGGTGATGGTGTACGGCGTGTTCGGGCCCACGATCTGGCTTGTGAACAACCTGGCCCTGGCCATGCTCATCTGGTACGGAGGGCGCGGGGTGCTGGGGGGGATGTTCACCTTGGGGGCGCTGGTGGCGTTCATCAGCTACATCCGGATGCTGTTCCAGCCGCTCACCGAACTCTCCGAGAAGTACAACCTCCTTCAGGCGGCGATGGCTGCCGGGGAGCGCATCTTCCAGCTGATGGACGAGTCCGAGGAACCCAGCGGCGAGCGCCCTCCGGAGGAGGTGCGGGGCGAGGTGGTGTTCGAGGACGTATGGTTCTCGTACAACGATCGGGACTGGGTGCTCAAGGGCATCTCCTTCCGCGTAGCCCCTGGAGAGCGGATCGCTGTGGTCGGCCCGACGGGATCGGGGAAATCGACGCTTGTGAACCTGCTTCTGGGTTTCTACCGCCCGCAGCGGGGGCGTATCCTCGTCGACGGGCAGAACATCGCCGAAATCGAGCTGGCCGAACTGCGGCGGCGGCTGGCCATCGTCCCCCAGGATGTGTTCCTGTTCTCCGGCGACGTCACGGACAACGTGGCCATGTGGGACCCGTCGATCGGGCCCGAGGATGTTCAGGCGGCTGCCCAGGAGGTGGGGGTGCACGATCTCATCGAGCGGTTGCCCCAAGGGTACGCGACGCAGGTGCGCGAGCGGGGCACGCGGCTCTCCGTGGGGGAACGCCAGCTCCTGTCGATGGCTCGAGCGGTGGCTGCCGATCCGCGCCTTCTAATTCTCGACGAGGCCACGGCGAACGTCGACTCGCACACCGAAGCGCTCGTGCAGGATGCCCTGGACAAGGTGATGCAGGGGCGGACGTCGATCGCCATTGCCCACCGGTTGAGCACGATCCGCAAGGCCAACCGGGTACTCGTGTTCCGCGAAGGGCATCTCGTGGAGGAAGGTCCTGTGGCCCAGCTTCTCGAGCAGAAGGGTCTCTTCTGGGCCCTGTGGCAGCTTCAGTTCTCCTCGGACGCGCCGGCGCAACTGCGTACCGGCCCCGAGCGCCCGCTCGAGGATCGCTAGCCGCAGGATCGGCTGGGCGGCGTTGCGACCGTGTCTCTTGCCGACAGCTGAGGACGAGGGTCGGCTGAGGGCACGCCTGGCGCTGCGCGAGCGGGGCCGTTGTGTTGTGGGTCCGAGCACGCCGGGTCGCGTCGGGGGTGGCGATGTCCAATAGGAAGCTGTCAGTCTTTGAACGGTATCTGACGCTGTGGGTTGCGCTGTGCATCGTGGTGGGCATCGGTATTGGCTGGCTGCTTCCGACTGTGCCCGACTTGCTGAGGCGGGCCGAGGTGGCACAGATCTCCATCCCGGTGGCCATTCTCATCTGGCTCATGATCTACCCGATGATGGTGCAGATCGACTTCTCCAGCATCGTTCGGGCAGGCAAGCGCCCCAAAGGGTTGGTGTTGACGTTGGTTGCCAACTGGGGGGTGAAGCCGTTCACCATGGCCGGGATCTCGGCTCTCT
>PUMC01000075.1 GCA_003552425.1 Candidatus Acetothermia bacterium
AGCGCTCCTTGGGCGCCGGGAGCGCGAGCGGCAGGAACTCGTCCGCCTTGCAACGCGGTCCTTACAACACGTGTTCCCACCTGTGCGTGTACTGCTCCGCGCGAACACGTCGGCTGCGAAAGTGGACGGACGGTGTGTGCAATCAGCGGTGGGGCTGTGCGTGGCTCGGGTGCTGTTGACGTGTACGGTAAGATGAAGCGGCGGATGCACTTCTCCGCGTGCGGGGAGTGATGGCATGGCGAACGGCACGGGTGCGCACGGCAGTGGTCTCGGGGTTGCCTCCAAGGCAGATGCGGTTGTTCTGTTTGGGGGTACGGGCGATCTGGCCCGTCGCAAGCTGTACCCGGCGTTGCTCGGTCTTGCGGAAGGGGGTGCGCTGCCGACCCGGGTGCTTGTGGTGGCTTCATCGGAACGGTCGGTTGAGGATCTGCGGGAGCTGGTGAGGAACTCGGTTGCGCCGGACGCGGAGGCTGCGGGTGAACACGGGGCGCTTGAACGGCTGCTCGCTTCCCTCGTCTACATACAAGGGGACTACCGTGACGATGCAACGTTTGATCGACTGAGGGCCGCGTTGAACGGTGCGTCGCTTCCGCTCGTGTACTTGGCTGTGCGGCCGGGGATGGTGGACCGCGTTGTGCAGGAACTCGCTCGTGTAGGGCTTGCCGAGCGTGCGCGCATGGTGCTGGAGAAACCGTTCGGCCGCGATCTTGACTCTGCGAGAAGGCTCAACGGCTGTGTGCTGCGGGCGTTCTCCGAGGAGCAGGTGTTCCGGATCGACCACTTCCTGGCCAAGGAGCAGGTGCTCAACATGCTGGTGTTCCGGCTGGCCAACTCTATCCTTGAACCGGTATGGAATCGGCATCACATAAGCAGTGTTCAGATCACCATGGCCGAGGATTTTGGGGTGGAGGGGCGGGGTGTGTTCTACGAAGAGGTCGGTGCGCTCCGGGATGTGGTGCAGAATCACCTTCTGCAGGTTGTCGCGTTGGTGGCGATGGAGCCCCCGGTGACCAGGGATGCCCGCGCGCTTCGCGACGAGAATGAGAAGGTACTGCGCGCGATGCGGACCATCGAGCCACACGATGCGGTCCGGGGGCAGTACCGAGGTTATCGGGAGGAACCCGGTGTCGATGCCCAGTCGGACGTGGAGACGTATGTGGCGCTTAGGGCTTGGATTGATTCCTGGCGTTGGGCGGGCGTTCCGTTCTACCTGCGCGCCGGCAAACGTCTGGCGCGCACGGTCACGGAGGTGTTGGTGACCTTCAAGCACCCGCCGCACGTCCTGTTCGCGAGGTCCAATCCTCTCCTGCCGCATGCCAATCACGTTCGGTTTCGGATCAAGCCGAGCGAGGCCATCTCGTTGCGGATGGATATCAAGGCTCCAGGAAGCGAGCTTGTCAGCAGGCCGGTCGATTTCACCTACTGCTACGGCGCTTGCCCGGATGACTCAGGAGAGGAGCCCTATCGACGGCTCCTCGCCGATGCGCTGAACGGCGACGGGCGTCTGTTCGCCAGCGGCGGCATCGTTGAGGAAGCGTGGAGGATCGTCGATCCGCTGGTGGGCAAGGGTCTGCCGCTTGGTATCTACGAGCCGGGATCGTGGGGTCCCGCGGAGGCCGATACGCTTTTGGAAAGCGATGGGGATTGGCATGAGCCGGAGGACCGGGTGTACGAGCCGTCCGAGTAGGATGCTCTCTCCGGGGGCGGTGAGCGGTGGGGAAGGACAGTGAGGATTGAGGTTGTACCTGATGGCGAGGCACTGGCCACGCGTGCGGCGCGGTGCGCTGCCGAGGCGATCGTGCGAGCTGTTCGGGAGCGTGGTCGCGCCACGGTGGCGTTCAGCGGGGGCAGGAACGCGGGAAGGTTCTTCCTGGCGCTGAGCCGGGAGTCCGTTCCGTGGGACCTGGTAGAGGTCTTCCAGGTGGACGAACGCGTGGCGCCTGAGGGCAGCGCGCATCGCAACATCGAGCTCATCCACACACACCTGTTGAGCGAAGCGCCCCTTTCAATGGAGAACGTTCACCCTATGCCTGTGGAGATGGATGACCTTGCGGTGGGGACAGAGCGGTACGCGGATGAACTTTTCCGGCGCTGTGGTGCGCCTCCTGTCCTCGACCTGGTGCACCTTGGCCTTGGTGAAGACGGGCATACGGCGTCGTTGGTGCCTGGCGATCCTGTGCTCGATGTGCGGGACCGGGACGTCGCCATTACCCATCCCTACCGTGGATATCGCCGCATGACGTTGACGTTCCCCGTGTTGAACCGGGCCCGGAACCTGCTGTGGGTTGTGGAGGGAACGAGCAAGCGCGCTGCGGTCTTGCAGTTGGTGGATGCTGCTCCGGGCATCCCCGCGGGGCGCGTTGCCCAAGCGCAGGCTCTGTTGGTGGTCGACGCCGATGCAGCCAGCAGGTTGGCTGACGGTGCTTGAGGCGCAGGCGGCGCCGAGAAGGGACGACTTTCTTGTCCGGCATCCCTCCTCGGCGACCGGGTTAGCGATGCG
>PUMC01000067.1 GCA_003552425.1 Candidatus Acetothermia bacterium
GATGTGGGCTGTGGAACAGGACGGCTTCTTCTTGACTACCGAAGCCGGGGCATGGACATTGACGGCGTGGACCTCTCTCCGGAGATGCTGGCCATCTGTCGGCGGAAAGCAGCACAGCAAGGTCTGACGGTCACCACCTACGAACAAGCGATGGAGCGGTTGGATCTGCCACGGCGATACAGGACGATCATCGTTCCCTCGAGTTCCTTTCAGCTTGTCACGGCGATCGACGATGCGTGGCAGGCACTGAGGCGCCTTCTTGCGCACCTCGGTGCGGGGGGGACGCTCGCCCTGTCGGTGATGGACCTCGACAAGGAAGCCCATCCAGCGACTTGGCAGCTTGTAGGTGAAGTCCAAACGGGCGAAGGGCAGGAGACGGTGCGGCGTTGGTCCCGCGCAACGTACGATCCGCTTACACGGTTGGAACATACGGAGGATCGCTACGAATGCTTTGGCCATGGTGAGGTGGTCTGCGCGGAGCACCATCGGCGTTCGCCCGCCACGCGCTCGTACACGCTCCGCGAGATGTCGGCCATGCTCCACGAGGTGGGATTCACAGAGGTGCGTTCCCTGTCAGGTTTTTCCATGCGCCCGGCCACGGATGAGGACCGGCTGCTCTGCTTCCTGGCCACGTTGCGGTCTGCCCGTTCCCGTCCTTCTGCGTTTGTGTAGAATCGGGCATGGTTACGAATGGGCTCTCGCCGCTTGAGGCACGAAAGCAGCTCCTCGGACGTGAACTCGAGCGATTCCTTGCGTACCTCAAGGCCCAGGATCCGCCGCCGGAGAAGGTGATCCTGTTCGGTTCCTATGCGCGGGAAACGGAGGACGAGTGGGCAGACATCGATGTGGTGATCGTTCAGCGCACGGAGCTTCCGTTCATCCAGCGCACGCGGAGCCTCTTGGAGGACTTCGACCCTGAGGTCGGCATGGACATCCTTGTCTATACGCCCGAGGAGTTCGCTGCGCTGGTCGAAGAACGACCCTTCTTCCGCGACGAGATCTTGGCCAAAGGTCGCGTGCTCTATGAGCGCTGAACGGTGGTTGCGGTTCGCCAAGGAGGATTTGCGTATGGCTGAGCTCGCCCGTGATGAAGGTCTCCATGCGCAAGCCTGTTTTCACGCCCAGCAGGTGGCGGAGAAGATGCTCAAAGGACACCTGCAGGGCCGCGGGCGGCGTCCCCCACGCACACACAGCATCGTGGACCTTGCGCGCTTGGCAACGAAGGAAGATCTCCCCAAGGATCTTGGCCGCCGTCTGGCGGCGTTGGACGCGTTTTACCTGACAACCCGCTACCCTGATGCGGTACCCTCCGACGAGGCGCGGCCTGGCGCATCGGAGTCGGGTGACGCCATCGAACTCGCTCGCGAGGTGCTGGATTGGGGTAAGGACCGACTGTAGCCTGGCACCTTGATAAGGTGTTGGGTAAGCGCGTCGTGCAACGCCTCTTCGGAGAGGAAGTTGTCGACCTCCTGTCCGTTGAAGCGCGTCCACCACCAGTCGCACGGGGAGGCGCGTACGGCCATGGCCTGTTCGTGGGTATCGATGGGGTACACGGCAAGACGGATACGCGCTCGATCAGGGTGTCTGTCGGTGACCCCACGTAACCGGGTGATGTGGCGGATGCAGTACGGGCAGCGTGTGCTGTAAGCGGTCTCCACAGCGAGCATCCCTTGTTCCGATAAGTCCTGCGGGACATAGCGCGCCTCCGCCAACCGAGGTACCGGGAGCCCATTTCGGAATGGATACCAGAGGAGCGCAATGGTGCCATCGCGGGTGATCTCGCGGAAGCCCAGCTCAAGGAGCAGTGGAATTGGGAAGTGTGAGGGATGGTCCCATCCGAGCGTAGCCATGCCCGAGAACCCTTCATCCCGTGCTGCTTCAAGCGATGCCCGGACAAGCTCTTTCTCCTGCACGAGGTGCTCGGGATCGTCGACGTCGGTGCCCGCCCAGTGGTAGCATAGGAGCACAGCGGCTCCGGGAGCGAGGATCGGTGCAGGTGCCTCCTCCGCAGGGATGAACTCCGCAAACCCTCGAGACTTACCGTCAACGTAGGCGACCACCCCCCGCAACCCCCGGGCGATCATGCGCTTTCTCCAGACGGCTACCTGCTCGATATCTCCGAGCATCTGCTTCCCGGCGAGTTCCAGGCCACCCGGAAGGCAAACCACATCACCAACCGTGCTCTCAGTCAACGGTTTCAGATCAGCTTCCATGTGCTGCCCTCCTCCTCGCTTCAGGATGTTCTTCCCTCGTGGTAACGCTGACCAAGCTTACCACAAAGCACGATCCACAGTGTCGATTGACGGGGGCTCATTAGGAGTCTAATATTATGGACCCTAAGCATGTGCCTGGGGCGACCCAACGACGATGAACAGTAGGAAGGCTGAACGTGAGGCAGGACTGACCACCGGGCAGCTCCTCCTGCGTACGAGCAAGCTGGCGCGAGAGCGGATGCGGACCCATCTGCACGCGTTGGGATTGCACCGCGGGCAGGGGTTCATCCTGTGGCGCCTGAGTTGCCAGGATGGTCTGGCGCAGGGGGAACTCGCGCGAAGCTTGAACATCACGCCAGCGACGGTGTCAGGGGCACTCAGGCGGATGGAGCAGGCGGGTTGGGTGACCCGGCGCCCCGATGCGCGTGATCAGCGTGTGTCACGGGTCTTCCTGTCGGAAGAGGGACGCAGGTTGCACAAGAGTTTGGCCAAGGCGTTTCGCGCCTTAGAGGACGAGCTGCTTGCTGCGCTCACCCCTGATGAGGAAGCTCAGCTCCGGAAAGCTCTGGAGAAGCTCTACGTGGTACTCCACGAGCAACACCCACAGGTGGACTAGTGCGCTCACTGCTCCGAATCTACCGCTTTGTAGGGCCCTATCGGTGGCAGGCGATATCCGCGCTCACGCTGCTCGTGGGGATGGTGGCCGCCGACCTTCTGATCCCCCGGCTTGCCCAACGGGTGATCGACGAAGGCATCTCTGTGGGCAATCTTCCCCTTATCTGGAGCACCTCGGCCACGATGGTGGCGGCCGCCGCACTGAGCGCTGTGTTCGCCGTGGCCAACAGTGTGCTCTCCGTGCGTGTCGGGCAAGGGTTCGCCGCTGATGTACGGGAAGCTCTGTTCCGCAAGGTACAGAGCTTCTCTCCAGCGGAACTCGACCGCTTTCCCACAGGTCAGCTCTTGGTGCGTTCTACGAGCGACGTGCACATGGTTCAGATGATCGTCGCCATGTCCCTCAGGATCATGACCCGAGCGCCGATCTGGGTGCTGGGAAGTGTCGTGCTTCTCGTGATCACAAGCCGTGAGCTTGCGTTGATGATGGCGGCGTTCGTGCCGGTGATTGTCCTTCTCGTGTGGTTGTTCGCCCGGCGCGCCCGGCCGATGTTCACCCAAGTCCAGGAGCGGCTCGACCGGCTGAACACGGTCTTGCAGGAGAATCTGGCTGGTGTTCGGGTCGTGCGTGCGTTCCACCGTGCTGAGCACGAGAAGAGGCGGTTCGAGGAAGCCAACGAGGCCCTCACGTTGCGGCAGATCAGGGTGATGCGCCTCTTGGCGGTGCTTATCCCCACGATGATGCTCATCGTGAACCTGGGGATCGTGGGTGCTGTGTGGCTCGGTGGGGGGGCGGTGTTGGATGGGCGACTCACCGCCGGGCAGGTGGTCGCATCGGTCAACTACCTCGTGTTCGCCTTGTTCCCGTTGATGATGCTGGCCGGGATGCTGGGTCCGCTTGCCGCTGCTGAAGCCTCGGCCACACGTATCCTCGAAGTGCTGGAAACCGAACCCAGTGTGCGCGGGGGTTCGCGGGTGCCCCCCACGCAACGCGGTCGGGTTACCTTCGAGGGGGTAGCGTTTGGATACGACGGTGGAGCCCCTGTCCTGGAGAACATCGATCTCGTTGCTGAGCCTGGTGAGACGGTTGCCGTCCTCGGAGCCACGGGCTCCGGGAAGTCCACGCTTGTGCAACTGATCCCCCGCTTCTACGACGTCCGTGCGGGCAGGATTACCGTGGACGGGGTCGACGTGCGGGAGCTTCCCCTTCGGGATCTCCGGGGTCGGATAGGGATGGTCCTCCAGGAGAGTGTTCTCTTCACCGGCACGATTCGGGAGAACATCTGCTTCGGGCGGCCCGATGCCAGCGATGCGGAGATGATCGCCGCTGCCAAGGCTGCCCAGGCCCATGCGTTCATCGACGCGTTGCCCGAGGGCTACGAAACGCTCATTGGTCCGCGAGGGTTGACGCTCTCCGGGGGCCAACGGCAGCGCATCGCTATTGCTCGAGCGCTTGTCGTGCGCCCTCAGGTGCTGATCCTCGACGACAGCACCAGTGCGGTGGATGTGGAGACAGAAGTCCGGCTTCAGGATGCGCTGGACAGACTGCTCAGGGAGTCCGATCGTTCGACCACGCGGTTCGTCGTCGCCCAGAGGATTAGCACTGTGTTGCTTGCCGACAAGATCATCGTTCTTGACAAGGGACGCATTGCTGCGCTGGGATCCCACGGGACGCTGCTGGCCGAGAGCTCCCTCTACCGGGACATCTACCGCTCTCAACTGGATGAACCCGAAGAGGCTGTTCATGGCTAGCGGCGGCCGCCGGACCGAAGGTCCCCCGGGAGGCGGGCGCATGCCCGGTCCAGCAGGAAGGATGATGGGTCCGCGCATCGAACGGGCCAAGGATGTACGCGGTGCGGTGCGCCGTCTACTGGGATACCTGCGTGCGTTCCGCAAGCGTCTGGTGTTCGTGGTGGGGTTGGCGGCGCTGGGGACGAGCATGGCACTTCTGGGGCCCCTGCTCATGGGCCAGGCGATCGACCTTGTGGTAGACGGTCGAGGAAGCGGCGCCCTCGTCAGCATGGTGCTGCTCATGCTCGGAGCCTACGGGTTGTCCTGGCTCGCTGACCTTGCCCAGGGGTGGATCATGGCCGGCGTGGCGCAGCGGGCCATGTTCCGACTCCGCGACGATCTGTTCGCACACGTGCAGACACTCCCCATGAGGTTCTTTGACCGTCGGCCGTACGGAGAGCTCATGAGTCGTCTGACGAACGATATGGATGCGATCAGCCGGGTGCTCTCCCAGAGCGTGACCCAGCTGTTCTCGTCGGGGTTGACGCTGATCGGTGTGCTCGCCGTCATGTTCGCGCTTAACCCATGGCTTGCTCTGGGGTCGATGCTCGTGTTCCCCATGATGATGGGGCTGGTGGGTTTCGTCGCCCGCCGCACACGAACCTCCTTCCGTGGTTACCAGCGGGAACTGGGAGCGCTCAACGGTTTGCTCGAGGAGACCTACGGTGGCCAGAAGGTTGTGCTGGCCTTTGGGAGGCAGGACGACGTTCTCCGCCGGTTCCGCGAAGCCAACGCCAAGGTACGGCAACTTGGCATCTACGCGCAGAGCTACGCCCTGCTCGTTCCACCGATGATGGGCATCCTTGCCAATGCCAATGTCGCTGTGATCGCGGGACTCGGAGGTTGGATGACCGTCCAGGGGCTTGCCACTGTGGGTACGATCGCTGCGTTTATCACCTACTCGCGGCGCTTCGCGCAGCCGCTCCGCATGCTGGGCGATCTGTACAACCAGATCCAGGCGGCGGTTGCCGGTGCAGAGCGGGTGTTCGAGGTGCTCGACGAGCCCCCTGAGCCAGAGGATGCGGCCCTTCTTGCTCCGCGCAACCGTGCCCGCGGCGAGGTGCTGTTCGACAGCGTGACGTTTGCCTACGATCCCGGTCAGATTGTGCTCAAGGATGTCTCCCTGCACGCTCGCCCTGGGGAGATCGTGGCGTTGGTGGGACCCACGGGGGCGGGCAAGACAACGATCGTCAATCTCCTGTCGCGGTTCTACGATCTTGACCGAGGCAGCATTCGCGTGGACGGTCGGGATATCCGCGACGTGGCCCGGGGTGAGCTTCGTCGGCAGCTGGGCGTCGTTCTTCAGCAGACGTTCATGTTCTCCGAGAGCGTTCTTGCCAACATACGTTACGGCAGACCGGAGGCCACCGAAGCTGAGGTAGAGGAGGCGGCACGGCTCGTTGGTGCCGACGTTTTCGTCAGGCGGCTTCCCGACGGTTACCACACGCGTCTGGCGGAGCGGGGGGAGAACCTCAGTCAGGGGCAGCGCCAGCTCATCGCCATTGCCCGCGCGGTGCTCGCCGCTCCGCAGATTCTTGTGCTGGATGAGGCGACAAGCAGCGTGGACACGCGTACCGAAGCTCAGCTTCAGCGAGCGCTCCGTACGCTGATGGAAGGGCGGACGAGCTTCGTGATCGCCCATCGCCTCTCCACGATTCGCAACGCCGATCAGGTTCTCGTGATTCAGGATGGACGGATTGTGGAACAGGGCACCCACGATGTGTTGCTCGCGTCGGGAGGGGCTTATCACCGGTTGTACATGAGCCAATTCCGCGGGGTACCCGCCGCCCAGCCCGTATCGCACGAAGACGCCGAGACCTCTCAGCCCAGGTAGAGCGATGCAAGGGCGAACAGCGCAAAGCCGCTCAACACGCTCAGCGCGGATCCGTGTGTGGAGCCGTGTTGGTCGGCGCGGGGTGTGATTTCCTCGACCACTACCAGCACCAGGATACCCGAGCCAAAGGCCAGCACCGCTAAGCGAAGTGCTTCAGGAAGCCCTCGCAACCCCCAGTACCCCGCGGCTGCACCGGCGAACAGCACCGTGATGAACAGGGTGGTCAACACGGCGCGGCCACGTCGGGTGCTGCGTGCCTTCAGCGTGGCCATGGCGGTAAAAGCCAGTGGGGCATTGGCAACCGCTTGGCCCAGGCCCAGCACCAGGCCCAGTTGTGCGGCGATCGTCACACCTGCGCCGATCATGATCCCGTCGGTCAGGTAGTCGATGACGGTGGCCATGTAGATCATCCACGGCCCGCTATCGGAGCTGGAACGCTTGCGCCTTCGCTGTGCCCAGCGGATGCCCCGCTCGATGAGCAGGAACGTACCACCGCCGGCGAGGAACGCCACAACAAGCACCCATGGGGGGTCAACCCCCAGGGCTCGGGGCATGAGCTCCACCCCCACCACCGCCAGCATGGCCCCCTCAGCGAAGTGCAACGTCAACCCCAGGACCTCTCGGGACAGATCGAAGATCTCAGCGAGCAGGACACCCAGGAGGATCCCCAGACACGGTAGTGCCGCCAGTCCCACCAGGAGAACCTGTTCGTTCATGAACGGATCTTAGCGCGCTCGATGTCGCATTCCATAACGCAAACAACCGTTTACAGCTGTACACTAATGTATGTTGTGCCGATTATCGCGGGGTGTAGAGCTGACGCTGGCGCTTCTGTTCCTTGTGGTATCGGGATGGGCGGCCACTGTAACCCCCCTGCTCACCGAAGGGAACCATCCTGCGTACTTGGACGCCGTGGTGGAGATCCTGGACGGAGCGGAGTTCGAGGTCCTCGTCATGATCTCTGACCTTCGCTACTACGGAGGCGGGGTCCCAGCCAGCGCCCCGGCGGAAGCACTGGCCCAGGCTTCGCTCCGGGGTGTCGATGTTCGTGTGCATGTGAATCTGTGGAGGGAGCCGTGGGACACCCAGGATGATGCACGGTTGCTCCTTGAGGAAGCGGGGGCGGTGTTCCGTTGGTGGCGCGATCCCGATGCCTCGCTCCATGCCAAGACGTTGATTGTGGACCGTCGCTGGGTGTTCGTTGGGTCCACGCACTGGACCTGGAACGCCATGCTGGACAGTGTGCAGGCCGATCTGTTGGTGGAATCCCCTGAAGTGGCGTTACAGTTCGTGGCGCTGTTCGAGTTTCTGTGGGAGGGGGAGCAGGACGTGGTGGCCATACATCCCGAGCCTCCTTGGTCCGAACCGTTGCTCTTCCCCCTCCTTCAACCACCGGGCACGGAGGTCCATCTGGAGATGCTACGCCCCATCATCGCCAGAGCCGAGCATTCCGTGGACCTGCTCGTCTACCGAATGGCCCGTTACCCTGGCATGTGGGACAGCCCCTCGAACATGCTGGTCGATGCGCTTACGGAGGCTGCGCAGCGGGGTGTCCACGTACGGGTGGTGTTGGAGGGCGGGGAAGCGTTCATGGATGAGACCACGGTGCGGGCAACGCGTGAGGCCGCAGCCTACCTTGTTCTCTCAGGTGTGGACGTACGGTTGGCCCCACCTGGGGAGACGATGCACGCGAAGTGCCTCGTTGTCGATGGCCGGGACAGCGTGGTGACCTCGGCCAATTGGTCCCATTATTCGTTGGCTCGCCATGCGGAGGCGGGTCTGGTGGTTCTGGGCGTCCCCGAGCTTGCCGGCCAGCTGCAGGATCTGTTCGAGCGCGTATGGGGTCGGTCTCAATCGGGAATCCCCATCGCTGTGATGGACATCGAGGCTCCCCTGGGTACACTGCATCAGCCGGTCTAACGCGGACCGAGGAGTGTTGCATGCAGATAGGACATGTAGAACGAACGAAGTTGGCGTTGCTACCTTCCCCCCTGCAGGAGCTACCGGCGCTGAGTCGGGCGCTTGCCGGCCCGCGGGTGTTCGTCAAGCGGGATGACCTCACAGGTCTGGCTCTGGGTGGGAACAAACTTCGCAAGCTGGAGTACGCCATGGCCGAGGCTCGCAGGTCGTCGGCCACCTGTGTGATCACCAGCGGTGCTGTGCAGAGCAACCACTGTCGGCTCACCGTGGCGGCATGCCGGGTGGTGGGGCTTCCGTGCCATCTCGTCCTTGGGGGAAGCCCTCCGGACCAGCCTGGTGGGAACTTGCTCCTCGATGGTGTTCTGGGGGCTGCCTCCGTACGCTTCGTCCCCCGAACTCCCGCGCAGAAGGATCCCCCTTCCAGGCCAGGTCCGGTTCAACATGCCGTTGATCTCCTGCGGGCGGAACTCGAGGAACGCGGCGAGCGCCCCTACGTGATCCCCAACGGTTGTCGTTCCTTGCATGGCGCCTTGGGTTACGCGCCTTGTGTTCGGGAGATCGGTTGCCAGCTTCACGAGCGGAATCTAGCGCCGGATTGGGTGGTCACGGCGTGCGGTACGGCGAGCACCCAGTGTGGGCTCATCCTGGGCAGTGAGCTCTACTGCGGGGGGGAAGCCCGTGTGCTGGGGATCAGCGTGTCGCGGGCTGGTGATGTGCTGGCACGGCGCATTGCCGAAGGGTTGGACGAGGCCTATGCGTTTCTGGGGCGGTTGGAACCGGAACACGAGATCACCATCCACGATGCGTACGTGGGACCCGGATACGGTCTGCCCACCCCGGAGATGCTGGAGGCCGTACACCTTGCCGCTCGGTTGGAAGGGTTGATCCTGGATCCGGTCTATACGGGCAAAGCGATGGCCGGTATGGTGGACCTTGCCCGTCAAGGCCTGTTTCGCCGCGGGGAAGTTGTCGTGTTCCTGCATACAGGAGGCATTCCCGGTCTGTTCGCTCCGGAGCAAGCAGCATCGATCTGGCACGAAGACGAATTGGGCTACGCGCCCTCGTAGAGCCAGCTGTAGATCAACCAGCTGTTGAGCACTTTGGTAAGGTACTCTCGTGTCTCCACAGAGCCAAGGGCGCTCGGGAGCGCCTCCAAGGCTACGCCATCCCCGGTCCAACGCCTTACGTTACCTTGTCCACCGTTGTAGGCTGCCACCGCCCAGGCTATTCCCTGAGGAAACTGCTCCATCAGATACCCAAGGTACCATGCTCCGAGGCGGATGTTGGTGGCTGGGTCGTACAAACCGTTCACATCGTAGGAGATTCCAAGGCGGTCCTCGGCGATCCAACGGGCCGTGCTGGGCAGAAGCTGCATCAAGCCACGTGCATCGGAGCCTGAGACTGCCGAAATTCGGAAGTGGCTCTCCTCACGCATGACTGCCCACACGAGGTACGGATCTACGGTGTAGCGGTCGGCCCACGTGCGTACACTCTTCTCGTGAGCGAGGGGGTAGGCCAGCCGGTAGGCGCGGAGACAGGGGTGTACGGCCAGGACAGCTGTACCGATCCGACAGGCGGCAGCGTAGTCTCCGTGTGCCATGTACCACTCACCGATGGTCAGACGTTCGGCATACGAGGCCGTTCGTACGGCAACTTCGAGCTCCGCACGAATCCAGCGCCAAGCATCGGACTCCGGCAGGTGGGCGAGCAAGGCGTCGGCTGCCTGGACTGCGTCGGATCGACTTCGCGAAGGGTCACGTGCCAGATCGCTCACCGGTGGTCCATCGAGCGTTCCCAGCATCCACTGGGCTGCAGGCGGGAGTTGGGCTCGCAGCGTGGTTGCCTGTCGGGATGCCCCTCTGTCCATGAGAAGGGTGTACGCACGGAGGGCTGCGTCATCCCACACACGGTGGGAGCCTTCGGCCAGCTCTCGATACAGGTTCAGCGCCTCCGTGTGCTGCCCGCGGCGCTCCAGGAGTACCGCAGCACGCCACAGCGCTTCCGGGTCGTGCGACCGTCTGTAGAAGGCCAACGCTTCATCCGCGCGCCCTTGCGCTTCGAGCAGGCGTCCAGCGACGAGTGCGCCAGCGGCGCCGGCGGCACGATAAGCGTCCAGCGCTCCGCTCGTGTTTCCCTGCCGTTCGAGGATCCGCCCGTACGCAATTCGGGCGCTGGCATCTGTAGGCACCTGCCTCAGGTAAGCCTCGTAGACCGCCGCAGCCTCCTGGAGCCTGCCCAGTCCCGCCAGTGCCCGCGCGCGTTCCAACCGACCCTCAGGGCTCTCCAGGGAAGCGGCCGCTTCCAACGCAGCTGGATAGGCACCGTGTCGGTTGAGGATCTGTGCCGCGCGAAGTCCGTTGTGCTCTAGACGCAGGACGCCCTGTGTGGCAGAGGTGGTAGGAAGCAGCTGCTCCCACTGGGTCAGCGCTTCCGCATGGCGCCCGGCTGACTCCAGCGCTGCTGCAAGCTCCCTTCGGGCCTCGACAGTAGGCCACAGTGCAACGGCTCGAGCGAACCGGTCGGCTGCTTTGTCGTTATAGCCCTCCTCCGCATAGGCCGATCCCGCCGCCATGGCCGCGTGCCAAGCCCGGCCATCGTCTCCTTCACGGATTCGGTCCAGCGTGGTGACGCCGTCGCGTCCTGCCTCCATAGCCTCCCAGAGTTGTTCATAGCCCGCGATACACGTTGAGGAGGAAGGGACAGGCCAAAGGAACAGGGCCCCAACAGCTGTCAGGGAACCCAGCACGAGCACCGCACCAAACAGAAGCCACCGTTGAGCCTCGGTCACAAGCTCACTCTACCCAAGCGAGGGTGGCTCGGCGAAGGACGGGTTGACCGTCTGTCGGTGACGAAGGGGTGGTGGGTGGTGCAGGAATCGAACCTGCGACCTCATGCACGTCAAGCATGCGCTCTACCAATTGAGCTAACCACCCTGGAGGCGGCGCCCGGATTCGAACCGGGGAATAAGGGATTTGCAGTCC
>PUMC01000081.1 GCA_003552425.1 Candidatus Acetothermia bacterium
GAACTCCCGGTGCTCTTCAGATGGCGTACCACCGTGAGGAAGCGCCGGTACAGCTCGCGGGCTTGCGTGGTGATCTCCTTGGCTTCCTCCGACACCGTGTGTTGTTGCCAGCCAAAGGCAACCGCCCTGAGAAGGGCAAGCAGGGTGACAGGTGAGGCCACCATCACCCGCTGGTTCATGCTGAACTCCAGAAGCTCCGGATCAGCCTCGAAGGAACTCACAAGATACGCTTCGCTCGGGACGAACATCACCACAAGCTCAGGGGCATGCTCGAACTGCGCCCAGTACGCCTTGCGCCCCAGCTCTACGACTCTCTGGCGAAGCGCACGGACGGAGGCCTCCAGAAACCGCTGTCGCTCCTCATCCTGCGCGGCCTCTTGGGCCCTGAGGTAGCTCTCCATGGGTGCCTTGGCATCCACAGGCAACATGCCCCCTCCTGGAAGATGCACGACCACATCGGGCCTTCCTTCGTCGGTGCTCAGCTGCTCTGTGAAGTCCACGTGACGGGTCATGCCTGCCAGCTCCACCACACGACGGAGCTGTAACTCCCCCCACCGGCCCCGCACCGAGGACGACTTCAGCGCCTGGGCCAACGTGATCGTGGTGGACTGCAGTTGACGTTGGGCATCTCCGAGCTGCCTGAGGTGCTCATCGAGTGCCTTGTACGCGCCCTCCCGGCGCTGTTCCAACTGTCGCACCTGCTGGTCCAGTCCCTCAAGCGCCTTCTCCAACGGTTGAACCAGATGCTTGAGCTCTTCCTTGTGCGTGGACCAGTCACCACGCACCTGGGAAAGGATCGCCGAGAGTTGCTCCCGCGATCTCCGGAGGAAGTCGTCGGCATTGGACTGCAGGGCTTGGCTGGCAAGAGCCTGAAAGGCATCGCGCAGTTGCGTCTCCCGCCGCTCCGACCATTCGACCTTCTCCGCATCAGCGACCCTGGCCTGGGACTGTTCCGCCAGCTGTACACGCAACGCTCCCTCGGTCCGGGAAAACCGAGCACGGGCCAGAAGGTAGCCCACAGCGAACCCAAGCAGCACACCAACGAAAATGTACAGGAACTCCACGCCGCTCACCTCCACCTACCCATGCGGCGTCTCCCTCGTGCCCCAACACGTGGGACAGCGAGCCCGCGCAGCTTCACATGAGAGGAGGGGTGTCCGGAGCGGATCATCGTGACGATCATCGCCTCGCCAGTCTACTGGGCAACGGCAATCCACACCAGCTTCAACCAAAGATCCCCAGCAAGGCCGACAGCGCCGGAGGTGCGTTCCGGCGCTGTCGACACTGGAGCTACACTGCGGACCGCAGCCTATACTTGAGGCGGCTGCGCGATGTGCCCGTGCTTCATCAGGAGCTCCGTCTCCTGTCGAGCGTGCTTGATCATCTCCGATGCGCGCTGCTCGAGCTGGCTCTTGGTCAAGTTCCGACGCGCCACGCCCTGCTCGATGGCTTTCAGCGCAACATCGACCGCTTCGTTGATGAACACTTCCCATTCCATCATCGTAGGTACGATGTACGTCTCCGTTAGACCCTTCTCCTCCGCCGTCCGGGCAATGGCTTCTGCGGCGGCAATCGCCATCTCATCCGTAATCGTGCGGGCAAACACATCAAGCGTGCCCCGGAAGATCCCGGGGAAACCAAGGGAGTTGTTGATCTGGTTGTTGAAGTCTGACCGCCCGGTACCGATTACCTTCGCCCCCGCTTCCTCAGCTTCCCAGGGCCAGATCTCCGGCACGGGGTTCGCGCAGGCGAACACCACCGCGTCCTTGGCCATGGCCCGAATCCAATCCGGATGGATGACGCCCGGACCCGACTTCGAGGCGGCCACACAGACATCCACACCCTCAAGGGCCTCGGCCATCCCGCCGGTCCGTCGCTCAGCGTTCGTGCGCTGGGCGTAGTCCCACTTGTAGGGGTTGTGCTCCTTGTCGCGTTCCAGGTCTTCGCGTCCCGGATGCAGGATGCCCTTGGAGTCGACCATGATCACGTTTTCGGCCGGAACACCGTAGGTGAGGAGAACACGCACGAAGGCGATGTTCGCCGCTCCCGAACCGATCACGGCATAGGTTACCTTCTGCGGGTCCTTAGCCACGACTTTCAGTGCGTTGAGCACACCCGCCAAGGTGATGGACGCCGTTCCCTGTTGGTCATCGTGCCATACCGGAATGTCCATCTGCTCGCGCAGTTCGTCCAGCACCCGGAAACACTTCGGGGACGCGATGTCCTCAAGGTTGATCCCCCCAAACGCAGGCCCGATTAGCTTCACCGTGCGGATCAGCTCATCAGGATCCTTCGTGTCGAGCGTTACGGGAAACGCGTCCACGCCGCCCAGGTACTTGAACAACAGGGCTTTTCCCTCCATCACAGGAAGTCCGGCTTGCGGGCCGATGTCACCCAGTCCCAACACACGGGTTCCATCGGACACAACCGCCACGACGTTCCCCTTATTCGTGTACTCGAAGACTTTCTCCGGATCCTGGGCGATCTCGCGACATGGCTGGGCGACGCCCGGGGTGTACCAGATGCCAAAGTCCTGGTAATCGGTGATGGCACACTTCAGCGTCACCGAAACCTTGCCGCGGTAGTGCGCATGCCAGGCCGGGGCTTTACGTGCCGGCTCCTTGGCCTTGTTAAGAAGCTCCTCCACGTTGGGCTTACGGGGCTCCATCCTGTTCCTCCCTTTGCGCTTCAGCCTGCAATCTGCGCTTTGATGCGCTTCATGCTCTCGGCGACTTCGGCCGCGAGCTCAGCATGGAGGCTGCGCCCATGGGCGTCCATCGTGACCACCAACGGACCGAACCGATCAACCTGCAATACCCAGACCGCTTCCGGGACCCCCAGCTCCTCCAGCCAGTACACCCCCTCCACCTTCGTCACAGCCTGAGCGGCCAATGCACCTGCACCGCCAGTGAAGTGCGTGTACACCGCACCCACCTCGGACAGAGCCGCGAGGGTCTTCTCGCCCATGCCACCCTTACCGATGATGACACGTGGCTGGAATCTCTTCAGAAAGTCCGCCTCGAACTGCTCCATACGCACGGATGTTGTAGGACCACCTGCAAGGAGCTCCCATCCATCGCCGGACTTGCGCACCACGGGACCACAGTGAAAAACGGGAAGACCCTCCACCGGGAACGGTTCCCCGTGCTCCAGCATCATCTGGTGTGCCTCGTCCCGTGCGGTGAACACCTTCCCCGTTACGTAGAACACATCCCCGGCATGGAGCTGGCGCACATCACTCTCCGAGATGGGCGTGTTCAGCACCTTGTCCATCGTTCACCTCCGTATCCCGCCATGACCTCGCAACCGTTCATCCCACGGGCGAGATCTGTCCGTCGGCGGAGATGCGCACGCCGGCTCGCCGATCCGCCCAACACTGCACAACGATCCCCACCGGCAATGACGCCGGATGGCGGTGCGCGTACTCCACGTGCACGGCCAACACCGTCGTCTTCCCCCCAAGCCCCATGGGCCCCATACCGGACGCGTTGATGAACGTCTCCAGTCGCTCCTCCATCTCCGCAACCTTGGGTTCCGGATGGCGGCTGCCCACAGGCCGAAGCAGCGCCCGTTTGCCCAGCTTCATCGCAACGTCGGCTCCGCCCCCGATGCCCACACCGATAACCGTGGGAGGGCAAGGTTTCCCCTCACGCGACACCACGTGCTCAACAACGGCCTCGGTGATCCCCTTCAACCCAGCGCCAGGGGTGAGCATCTTCAGTGCCGAGCAGTTCTCCGAACCACCACCCTTGGGAAACACGAACACTTCAGCAGCATCACCTTCCACGGGTTCCCAGGTCACTGCGGGAATGTGAGCCCCGGTGTTGTCGCCGGGGTTGGCCCCGGTGAACGGGTGCACCGTGTTGGGACGCAAGGGAACGTCCTCGGTCCCTACCCGCACCGCCTCGGTAAGCGCCTCCACCAGTTCCCCGAGCAACGGAAAACGCACACCGAACTTCACAAAGTAGGTGAGCGTCCCGGTGTCCTGACAGATGGGCACAGCACCATCGCGGGCAACCTCGACGTTCTTCAGGATGGCCTCGACCTGTACCCGAGCCGGTCCTTGTTCACGATCGCGGGCCGCTTCAAGCGCCCGAACAACGTCGTGGGGAAGGTCCGTCGCCGCGCGTCCGATCGCCTTCGTCAGTCCCTCAACCATCGCCGCGTTCAACGCCGCCTCCTGTCTTCCAGTTCAGCCACCTTGCCCTGGTACATCTCCCAGTAGGTGGGCTTCTCGTCGTCGACGAACTTCCCGACGAGGAAGTCCTGCCCCGGCAGGATGTCCGTGTCCGCCAAATCTGCTCCATGTCTGATCACGGCGTGTTCGGCGTAGTGGTGGAGCTCGTCGAGTCCATCCCCGAGCTTGTTGCGGCGCCCGTAGTTCGTGGGGCAGGGAGCGATGACCTCCAAGAACGAGAATCCTTTCCGCACAAGCATCTCCTGGATGGCACCCTGCAGCCTTCGAACGTCGAGGCTCGTCCAGCGGGCGACATAGGCCGCCCCCGCCGAGGCGGCCACGTGCACCAGGTTGAACGGGTGCTCGAAGTTGCCATAGGGGGATGTCGTGCAACGCCCTCCCAGGGGCGTGGTCGGCCCCGCCTGCCCGCCCGTCATCCCGTAGTTCAGGTTGTTCACGCAGATCACGTTGATGTCCAGATTCCGCCGGGCTGCATGGATAAAGTGGTTTCCCCCAATGGCGAACAGATCCCCGTCGCCGGAGAACACGACGGCCTTCATGTCCGGCTGCGCCAACTTGAGACCCGTGGCAAACGGGAGCGCTCGTCCATGCGTCGTGTGGTACGAGTCCATCCGAACGTAACCGGCCACACGACCCGTGCACCCAATGCCAGAGATCACCGAAATGTTATCCGGATCCACGGCAAGGTCATCCACCGCATAGAGGAAGCTCGCAAGCACCGTACCCAATCCACATCCAGCGCACCAGATGTGGGGAATACGGTCAGCCCGGAGGTACTTCTCCATGGGATGATGCCCTTGCACCACCTCAGGAGGTGGGGGTTGTCGCTTCGCCTTCACCGGCATGCCATCACCTCCTCGATACCACTCAATACCTCATCAGGACGGTGGATCCTCCCACCTGGATGGTACACCCCAACCAGCGGGACACGACCCTTGACCACCCGTTCCACCTCACGGGACATCTGCCCCATGTTGAGCTCCACCGTCACCATTCCCTGCACGCGCTCGGCCACGCTCCGCACCACATCGTCGGGAAACGGCCACGCGGTGATCAACCGCAAGAAACCCGCCTTGATCCCTCGCTTCCGGGCCATCTCAACCGCGCCCAGCGCCACCCGCGCGGAGATCCCGTAGGAAACCACGGCCACCTCCGCATCATCCATGTACATCTCTTCGGTCCACGTGTAGGCCTCCGGAGCCCGGGTGATCTTGTCGCACAGACGGCGCACCAACCGGTCGTGCGCTTCTGCAGACATATCGGGGTACCCGCGCTCGTCATGCGTCAGCCCGGTCACGTGAATGCGGTAACCGTCCCCAGCACAAGCCATGGGCGGCACCAGATCTTCATCAGGCTTATAGGGAAGGAAGCCTTCCACCGGTCCTGTGGGCCGTCGGCGGGGTGCCTCGGGGATCTCCTCGGGGATCTCCACGCGCTCGTACATGTGCCCGACCACCTCGTCGGTCATGATCAGAACCGGAACACGGAATCTCTCCGATAACGCGAACGCGCGCACCGTGAGGTCAAACGCCTCCTGCGGGGAGGACGGGCACAGGGAGATGAGCTCGTAATGCCCGTGCGACCCCCAACGGGCTTGCATCATGTCCCCCTGACCCACAGCCGTGGGGAGCCCGGTTGACGGTCCTCCGCGCTGCACGTTGGCCACGACGCAGGGGGTTTCCGTCATGATCGCCAGTCCCAGGTTCTCCATCATCAGGGAGAACCCCGGACCGGAGGTGGCCGTCATCCCCTTCGTGCCTCCCCAAGCCGCGCCGACCACCGCCGCCATTGCAGCGAGTTCATCCTCCATCTGGATGAACACGCCACCCGTGCGCGGCAGTCGAAACGCCAACCGTTCCGCGATCTCTGACTGCGGGGTGATCGGGTAAGCAGCGAAGAACGTGCAGCCCGCGGCAAGCGCTCCTTCGGCGATCGCCTCATCACCGTTCATGAAGTGCACGCCGGACAGCACGGATCTAGCCGGCATCCTTTCCCTCCTCTTGCGCTTCCTCTTCGTCCAACGGCTCCGTCCAGATGGCAAAGTCCGGACAGATGAGCTCGCAGTAACGACACATGATGCACTCCTCAGGGTCCATCACCCGCGGAGGGTGGTAACCCTTGGCGTTGTAGTGCTCCGCGTCCTCCAGCACCTGCCGTGGGCAGTAGTCGATGCAGAAACCGCAACCCTTGCACAGGTCCTCCTGCACACAGATACGTCCCTTGGGGACCTTCCAGCGCTTGATCTCGTGTGTGCGCTGTGCGGTCATATCAGGTCCACCACCCTCGCCAAGGTGCGCTCCCCCCGGTAGTCCGGCAGCAACGTCGGCGCCTTGCGATCAGACTTCACACCTGCCTTCTTGAGATCCTCCGCATAAAGCGCGGCATGGCGCAACGTAGGTTGCCCCAGCTTAACCTGCTTGACCCACGCCGCCGCAGCCAACCCGGCTCGACGACCGAACACGTTGAAATCGAGGAGCGAGTTCCCCATCAGCCGGTTCTTGCCGTGGATTCCACCGGAAACCTCTCCCCCGGCGAACAGACCCGGCACCTCTGTGGCACCTTCCGCATTGATCCCCACACCGCCGTTCTGGTAGTGGAGCGTGGGGTACGTAAGCACCGGGTCCCGCGAGGGATCGATGTCGAAGCGGTCGTACATCCGCCAGATCGCCGACAACTCCCGTCTGAAGGTTCCCGCGCCGTGGATGAGGTCGATCATCGGCGTGTCAAGCCACACCCCCAGCATGCCGGTCGGCGTCAGCACACCCCGGCCACGTCCTCCCTGCTCTGGGGACGTACACTCGCGGATAAAAGCCCCGGACTCGACATCCCGGGGTTCGAGGGGATGTACGAACAGCTCCCCGTCCACGTTGATGGGTTGTGCGCCCATCCCTCGGACCTTCTCCGTGATCAGGAGGCCCACGATCTGCTCAGGGAATGCGGCTCCCGTGGGGTGGTACTGAACCGAATCCAAATCGCGCAGCGGAGCCCCGGCTCTGTAAGCCAACACAAGACCGTCCGCGGTGGCACCGTAATGGTTGGAAGTCGGGAACCCTTGGATGTGGAGCCTGCCCCATCCTCCTGTCGCCAGGATCGTAGCCTTGGCCCGAACGATGCGGTAGTCCTCGGTCTCCATGTTCCACAGCACGGCACCTATGACCTGTCCATCGCTATCCGTCAGGAGCTCGACCACCGGTGCAAACTCCATCACCGGAATCCTACGGCTTATGACCTCGTCCCGCAGAACGCGCATGATCTCCATGCCGGTGTAGTCCTTCGCCGAGTGCATCCGCTTACGGGACGTACCCCCTCCGTGAATGGTGAGCATACGGCCGTGTTCGTCCTTGTCGTACATCACGCCCAGCTGTTCATGCCAACGGATGACCTCCGGAGCATCCGCCACCAACGCTCGCACCAAGTCAGGGTTGTTGCCGAAGTGCCCGCCCCCCAGCACATCCAGGTAGTGGATCGGCGGACTGTCGGTCTCCTTATCCGCTGCTTGGATGCCTCCTTGGGCCATCATGGAGTTGGAGTCCCCATGGCGAAGCTTGGTGGCAATGAGGATACGGTCAGCGGGTATGCCCGCCTCGTTGGCCCACAGCGCGGCGACGCTTCCGCCTCCCCCGCCGCCGATCACCAACACATCGACCTCCAGGTCTACCTGGCTGAGGTCCACCTGCGCCGGGTCCAAGAGAGGATAAGCTTCCAAGAGGTCGGCCATCTCGTGGGGTACCAACTCCCCTTTAGACGGCCCCACAGCCAGGGCCCGCTTCCCCTCCTCCTTAAAGTCGGGGTGAAACTGCTCCAGCAGCTCCTTCCGCTCCTCCAAAGAGAGGCGCTGGGGTTCCACGCCCATCCGCTGCGGTCGGGTCGCTTCCACCCGACCGATGGACTCCCGCATGCTGCTGGGATATGCGTCCGCCACCATTCCTCCTATCGCTCCACGTCGCGCTTCTTGTACGCCTCGACCAGCTCGTCTTTGGACATCTGCTGCAACGCGTCCAACGCTTGTTCGAAGCTGCCATCCCTGACTTCCTTCACCCGATCCGCCAAGTGCGCTGCTTGGGGCGCTCTGTAGGCACCGTGGACCCGGCGTGCCAACTGCCCCACGTGATAGTGCACGATCTCCGCAGGGCAACGCATGGCACACAACCCGCACTGCACACAGTCAAACGAAAGCTCGGCTACCTGCGCGATGTCCCCGCGCAACGCAGCCTGGATGTAGTCCATGACCTCAAGCTCCTGCGGGCAGGCCCGGGTGCAGGTGTTGCACGCCACACAGCGGGCGACCTCCGGATACAGGGCAAGGATCGGATTGGCGTTCCGATCCAGCTCCGTCAGCACCCATGGAGCTCGGTCGGCAGGCACCGAGGGGATCTGGGCGATGTACATTCCGTCTTCAGCGGTCGCCTGGCAAGCCAGATCTGCGTAAAGCTTGTAGTCACCGGGGCGGCGGTACACCGTGGCACAGGCGCCGCAGAATCCCCCTCGGCATCCAACGCCACGAATCAGCCGGTACCCTGCATACTCCATGGCCTTCATGATGGTCAGGCCCTGCGGAACCTTGTAAGGCCTCCCCATAATGTAGACCTGGATCATCTCCACGTCGGCGCTCATGCTTCCACCTCCACGGCCAGGCCCCGGGCGGCCAACACCGGCCGGGGGTCGATGACCTGCTCGTCCAGCGCAGGGTCCAACCCCAGCGCCAGCGCCATCAGTTGCGTGAAGTACACACTGGGCAGTCTCGGGGCACCCGTCCGGGCAGCCTCTGCCAACCGCGCATCCAGGTTGTACTGACAAAGGGGACAACTTGTGATCATGAGATCCGCCCCACCGGCAGCAGCAGCCTCGGAGATCGCCGTGACCCGGCGACGCACCACACCGGGGTCGCTTGCTGTCATGTAAGATCCGCAGCATTCCACCCGCTGCGCCGTAGCCACAGGTTCAGCACCGAGCACCTCGAGGATATCTTCGAGCACCGTGGGACGCTCCGGATCATCCAGGGCCACAGCACGCGGCCGTGTGAGCGTGCAGCCGTAGTAAGGCGCCACCCTTAGTCCCTCTAGCGGACGCGTCACCAGCGCGTCCAGAGCGCTGTAACCGATGTCGTCCCGCAGCAGTTCCAACAGGTGCACCACGCGCACCCCACCTCGGTAGTCCGCTTCATCGTCCAGGAAGGCATTCACGCGTTCCAAGCGCTCGCGGTCCTCATTGAGAAAACGCTCCGAGCGTCGCAGCGTGCTGTAACACATCGAACACAGCGTCAGCAGTCTGTCCATCCCCTGCTCCTGCACGTGCGTGAGCACACGCACAGGACCGATATGGCGCATCAGATCATCGGAAGCCAGGGAGTAAACAGTCCCGCAGCAGTTCCAGCGGGGAAGCTCCTGCATCTCCCAATCCAACGCCTGAAGCACCGCACGCGCTGTGTGCTCCATCGCACGCGCCTGATCCGCCACGCCACAACCTGGGTAGTAGGGGATGCTGTTCATGGCGTCATCTTCCGTGAAATACCCACCAGCGCGATCTGGGGGAGGCCCATCTTCGCTACATCCTCCGTGCACAGAGGCGTATTTCCTTTACGCAACGACAGCAACCGCACAGCCTCCATCACTCTGGCGATATCCACGCCCCGTGGGCAGCGCACTTCACACGCCAGACACGATGCGCAGCTCCAGGGGGCTGTTGACTCCAGTACTTTGTCATCACCGATCTGCACGAGCCGAAGCACTTGGCTCGGCAGAAGGTCCATGTCGTCAGCAAACGGGCAACCGGCCGCGCACTTGCCGCACTGATAGCAGCGGTAGGGGGACTGGCCCGACAGCTCTTCCACACGCCGGGCGAAGTCCGCCGACAGCGTCTCCTTGGACAACCTCATCTGTTCAGCCATCCCCTCACCTCCTGCACGGCGGCCGGGACGGCCGCGGCAACCTGGGGCGAAAGCTCTTCTCCAAACGGAGGATCTCGCGGAATACCGATCGCCAGCGCCCACACCTCGGGCACCCGAAGATCGCGGGCGGAGACGGACGCCGACCGTTCATCCGGCGACACAGTGTGAGCGGCGATGGACGCCGCCCCTACGGGCTCCCGGAGCAGCGTGCGCAGTGTCTCCAGCGCTTGCGTCAGGTTCATTCCGTGCGGTCCGCGCCGCTCGCCGCCCGCGGCCTCCAGCGCCGGCAGCGGCATCAGCTGGAGATCACCGGGGGATAGGAAGGGCGCAGCGTCGACGATCAACACCCTGGAGAAACCCAACAACGACTGGGCGAGGTATGCCCCTCCCTGCCGGCTCTCCCAAACGCTTACCCCACGCTGCCCGGTGACATGACGCGCCACGCGAACACCCACACCGTCGTCCGTGCAGTATGGATTACCCATGCCAACAACCGCCTGGTCAGCGTCCGACACGCCGAAGGAACGTGCCATCGGGTCCGTACACCTCCAGTGCCAACGGCAATTCACCCGGGAGAAAGTGGGTGGAACAAGCAAGACACGGGTCGTAAGCGCGGAAGGCCATCTCGACTCTGTTCAGCAATCGATCGTCGAGTTCTCCCTGCCGAACCACTTCCTCAGCCATAGCCTTGACGGACATGCTGATCGGGCCGGAGTTGTGGGTTGTGGCAACGATCAGGTTGACGTGCTTCATCAGCCCCTGCTCGTCCAGTTTGTACTCGTGGAACAGCGTTCCCCGAGCAGCCTCGATCACCCCTATACCCTCCCCAGGAGTGGACAAACGTGCCCTGACCTCGGTGCCCGTGAGCGCATCGTCGGCAACCAGCTGTTGGGCTGCTTCAGCAGCCTGCACCATCTCCACCAGCCGTGCCCAATGGTAGGCAAACGTGGCGTGTACCGGCCGCTCGTCGAAGTGGTCCAAGAAGCGCTCGAACTCCTCCTGAGCCATTGGCGTGGCCATGCGATCGGCAACGTTCAACCGGGCCAGCGGGCCCACCTGGTACAGGCCCGATGTGGGACCGGCCTCAAGTCCTGTCCAACCCATGCTCTTGAGGTACGGGAACTTGGCGTACGTCCAAGGCTCGATGTGCTCCTCAATGAGCGAGAGTCCCTCCCGGGCATCGCCGAGGAACAGCTCTTCACCCTCCGAAGACACCACCCTCAACCGTCCGTCGTAGA
>PUMC01000007.1 GCA_003552425.1 Candidatus Acetothermia bacterium
ATAGCGGAAGGGGGACACAATCTGCACCAAGGGGCACCACACACGGCCGAGGTCTCACGCCACCCCCCTGCGCCGGGCGTGTTCTACGCTTTCGCTTCAATGAACTGCAAGATGTGAAGAAAGTGTCCTTGTAGTCGGTAGGTGAGCGCTACCAATGGCAAGCGGATCGCTAAGGAACTCCTCGCGTTCGATCTTCGCGATCGCTCGCAAGTATTCCGTGTATCGACCGAGATGACGTATCAGATTCTCAACCTTATCCCTGTCTACCATGAAGCCCCCGCGCTCTCACATCGGCGAAGAAAGCATCCTGTAGTGACCGATGCGTGGGGAGGAAGTCGAAATACGCATCTCGGGTCGTTGTCTCGAATTCCACGCGTGTCGCTTCATCTCTGGCATAGAGGAGGCAGCCGTCACAGACCACCCGGCCCCGGAACACCAGTGGGGCATCGTTGATGATCCGCACATCGGCATTGCGGACTCCACAACGCTCCGCCAGCTCGACACCAATGTCCAGCATCATCTTGAGGCGCTCCTTGGGAACAAGCTCACGATCGGCCACCAGGGCGATGTCCACATCGCTCAACGGCGTGGGGTTGGAGGCTGCGGAGCCGTGAAGGTAGGCCAACACAACCGGATAAGGCTCAAGGATGGACGGCAGGTCCGCCTTGAGGCGCGCAACGAGGGCCTCTGTGGAAGGAGGGCTTTCCATGACATCACCCTTTGCTCGTTCCAGTCACCGCTTATACGATCGTACCTAAGATGTCCGCTGCAGGCAAAGTCACAGCCGAAGTGGCTGGGAGCCCAACGAACAGATGCGCTGGAGACGCGAGCTCCCCGCCCGGGGGGCGACGTCACGCGTCCTTCGCGGGAGAGCGAGCCTCCCAACGGGCCTTCTACGAAGTGGCAAGGTAGCACGGGGGGGTCGGAGAATCGAAGTTACCCGGCGTCACGTCGCAGCGTGGCGTGCCGTCAACGGGTAATCTAGAGTTGCTAGGGAGGGTAGACCGTCGATGCGAAACACCGGTGATCAGAACCCATGTCGGCCTGAGCGTCCAGCGCACATCTCTTCCTATGCCGAGGCGTGTCTTGCCGCCCTGGCCTCCCGCGGACTGGGGGCGTGCGTGTCCCTAGGTGGCGCTTTTGGCCTCCTCCACTACCTTGACTACCGTGTCACAAAGGATGTCGACGCGTGGTGCGCCCCGCGATCTTCGCGACATCCATGCACTGTGCAAGGCCCGATTGACGACACCTGAGCAGTGCTGGACGCTATGGCGCCGTCGACAACGTCTTGCCGGCAGCGACGTGGACAGCACCCGTGCTCGATTGGCTGTGGAGACGCACCTCGCACGGATCGCCCAGCACCGTCCCCTGGCCGAGATCACCGATCCACAACAGCGCGAGGAAGCGGAACGGACACGAAACTGGTTCAGCAAGGAGTTTCTCCATGCGCTTACGGAACAATCCTGATCGGGGATGGATCGACGGAGCTCTGTATCCCGACACTGAACCCCCTGAAGCGCTTGATGATCTCGCGGGACGTGTGGACTTCCTGGCCCGCCTGTGCGCAGCTTGGGACTTCGGTGTCCTGCCCAGCGAAGCTACGGTGACCGAGATTCGCCGCAGCGCATGGCGCGAGGCGGTGGATGCCTGTCGCCTCCTCACATCCCCCGCCTATCACCTCCTGCGGGATTGGCACAACCTGCCCAGGCTTCCCTACCTGGGACAAGAGCTCGCCTACATCCGCGACGATCCCAACCTGAAGCACGTCTGAACGCAGGCCCCAGCGCACGTCCCGGACCGCGCATCAGCAGGCACCACCCTTGAGCGGGCGGGCGGTGTGTGGCGTTCGCCGGCGGGTCCTCAAGCGGCTCGGAGCGGCTGCCCCTACGCCGTATGGAGCGGGCGGTCGAGAAGGGCCAGGACCGCCTCCCACAGGCCTTCGGGGAACGTGGGGTGGGCGTGCACGGTGGCGGCTACGGCTTCCCCGTCCATCCCCTGCTGGATGGCGAGCGTCGCCTCAGCAATGAGGTCCGAGGCGTGCGGACCAACGATCTCCGCGCCCACCAGGCGTCCACGGGCATCGGAGGCGACCTGGAAGTGGCCGACGGGTTCGCCCTCAGCTTGGGCACGGCCCAGAGCGGCAAGCGGGAACCGCCCTACCTTTCCCCCCTCCTTGGCCACCTCATCCACAGGACGGCCAACGAGCGCCACCTCCGGGTGGGTGAACACGGCCTGGGGGATGAGCAGGGCAGAGGCGTCCGTGGGGCGTCCGGCCAGGTGCTCGGCAAGGAGGAGCCCTTCGTGGGAGGCCTTATGAGCGAGGAGCGCCCCGCCTCGGAGGTCACCGATGGCGTAGGTCCCACCGGCGGCTTGGAAGCTGGCGTCGGTGGCGACGAACCCCTTGGAGGCTTCCACGCCGACGGTGTCGAGCCCGAGATCATCGGGATGCGGCCGGCGACCTACCGCCACCAACACGGCGTCCCCTTCGATCTCCTCGGTTTCCTCGCCCGTACGTACCTTCACCCCGCCCCGGGTGAGAGCTTCGGCCGCTGCCCCGAGCTTGATCGCCATCCCTTGCCGGGTGAGGGCCTGACGGAGGAGGGCCTGCCCCCGGCGGGAGAGGCCGAACCCGGGGAGGAGTTCGTTCGTCATCTCCACAATCACGATCTGGCTACCCAGACGGCGGTACACGGTGGCCATCTCCAGTCCGATGACGCCGCCGCCAACGACGACCAGCCGCTCGGGGACCCGCGGAAGGAGCAGGGCATCCCACGACGTCCACACCCGCTGCCCGTCGAAGGGGAGCCCGGGAAGCTCGATCGGCTGGGAGCCGGTGGCGAGGACGACCGCCTCGGCGGAGAGCGTGCGCGCTTCGCCTTCCCCGCTGATGCGGACCTTCCCCTCTCCGGCCAACGCGCCTCGTCCGGAGACAACCTCCACACCCGAGGACCCGAGGAGCTTGGCCACCCCTTGGCCAAGCGCGTCGACCACTTCGGCGGTGCGGCCGCGAAGCTTGTCGAGGTCCACATGGGGCGAGACGTCGATCCCGGAAGCGGCCAGGACCTCAGCCTGACCGAGGACCGAGGTCAGCGCGAACAGCGTCTTCGTGGGGATGCATCCTTCGTTCAGACAGACGCCCCCCAGCTTCCCCTGCTCGACGAGCACGGTGTCCACGTTCAGCTGGCCTAGCCGACGGGCACACACATACCCAGCAGGCCCACCGCCCACAACCACGACCTGTGCGCTGTCCATGCCATCCCCTCCCCCTTGAGTGTACCCATTGCCCGCAGGAGTGGAAGGAAGGCCATTCTTCACCGGATGAGCCATCTCAAGCCAGGCGTTATCATGATTGGGAGCCCTGGGATGCGCCCGTATCCCCGTGGAACGGCACGGGGTGGAGGAGGAGCAAAGCATGCGACAATGGATGATCGGCCAACAACGTTTCGCACCGTTCCTCGTCGCTGCCTACATGGCCCTCGTTGCCTACCTTTCGTTGGGCAGGAGCTATCCCGCCCCCCTGGACGGCATGTTCACCACGGTGGGCTCACGCGTCTTCCATTTCGGTGGGTACTTCGGGCTGGCCGTGCTGATGGGGTGGGCACTGTGGGACAGATGCTCCCGCACTGCGTTGCTGGCGCTCGTGCTCGCCTTCGTGTACGGCCTCTTCTTGGAAGGCCTGCAGCACTTTATCCCCGGACGAGGGCTGTGCGGGGTGGATCTACTGCTGAACTTCTCCGGGGCGGGGATCGGCGCCACATGCGTGCATGGGGTGCTGCGTTCCCGCCAAGAAGCGTAGCCGCTCCATCGGTGTACCCGGTGGAGCTGTGTCACGCAGAGGCATGTGTGGTCGGGACCCCTGACCCCAGTGGAGGTGAGGTGTGAAGGAGTTGATGAGGGAAGCGATCGCTGGGACAAAGGCAGATTTCGCTGAGGTGCGTTGGGACGAGACCGCATGGTCACGCGTGGCGTTTCAGCGGGATCAGCTGATGGCCCTGGAACAGTCCAGGGAGGTGGGCGGTATTGTCCGCGCGTTGGTGGGCGGCGCCTGGGGGATTGCGTTGCTGACCGATCCGGCGGAGCTTCCCGCCCAGCTCGAGGAAGCGGCTCGCCTGGCACGGTTGGCCGCCCGGCACATCAAGGATCCCACAGAGCTCTCCGAGGTACCCGTGGAGGAAGCGCACCACGGGGCGGAGCTGAAGGAGGATTTCCGGCAGGTTCCCCTGGCCCGCAAGCGCGCGCTTGCCGAGGGTTACAACAAGCAGATTCTGGGGTTCGCCCCCGAGATCGTGTCCACAACCGTGCGTTACACGGATACGTTCCGTAGGAGCTGGTACGCGAACTCCGAGGGCACCCACGTCTACCAAGAGATCCCGGACGTGACGTTGGTCCTGGCCGCCGTGGCCCGCCGCAACGGGGACATCCAGCAGGCGTTCGAGCCCATCGGCGAGGCTGGCGGCTACGAACTCGCCCTGGGGCATGAGGGTAAGGCCGAGGAGACGGCCAAGCGCGCCGTGGATCTCCTCAGCGCCAAGCCGATGAAGGGCGGCACCTACACGGTGATCCTCGACCAGGAGCTCGCCGGGGTGTTCATCCACGAGGCGTTCGGCCACATCTGTGAGGCGGACTTCCTGTACCGAAACCCCCACATGCGTGAGGTGATGCAGATCGGGAAGCGGTTCGGGGCCGACATCCTCAACGTGGTCGACGACGGGTTCATCCCCGGGGCCCGGGGCAACATGCCGTTCGACGACGAGGGCGTGCGCCGCCAGAAGGTATACCTCATCCGTGAAGGTGTCCTCACCGGACTCATGCACTCCCGCGCCACAGCGAAGAAGATGGGGATGGAACCCACAGGCAACGCCCGCGCTGTGTCTTGGGAGCACGAGCCGATCGTGCGGATGCGCAACACGTTCATCGAACCCGGCGACGCGTCGTTCGAGGAGATGCTCAACGGCGTGGATCACGGCATCTACGCCAAGGCAGCGTTCGGTGGACAGACGATGTTCGAGCAGTTCACATTCTCCGCTGCCTATGCCTACGAGATCGAACGGGGGGAAGTGGGCCCGATGGTGCGCGATGTGGTGCTGACGGGGAACGTGTTTCACATCCTGAAGAACATCGATATGGTGGGTAACGACTTCCGCTTCGCCGGAGGTGCGGGCGGATGCGGTAAGGAGAGCCAGTCCCCGCTTCCCGTGACGGACGGGGCACCCCACGTGCGGGTTCACGAGGTCACGATAGGAGGGAGCTAGGATGGACCTACTGAAGCGGGCGGCGGAGAAGACCGAGGCCGCGGAACTCTACAGGGAGCACCGCGAGGGCACCGCGGTGACCTTCAACACGGGAGATCTGGAGTCCGTGAAGTCGGAGTCGGTGGTGGGTCAAGCGTTGCGCGTGATCGTCGGCGGGAAGCTCGGGTTCGCAGCCACCACCGGTCCCAAGGGGGATGGGCTCCTGGAGGCAGCGCTGGCGTCCGCCCAACACGGAGACCAGGCACCGTTTGCGTTCACCGCCAGCGAGAACGGGAAACCGGTGGATGTCTACGACGAGGGAGCCGTGGGCCTGTCCGAGGACACGCTCATCGAATGGGCTACGAAGGCGATGGCCGCGGTCAAGGATGCCTTCCCCGAGGTGCACACGAACGCAGCCCTGCGGCGCGGTCGTGTGGAGGTCTCCGTGGGCAACACCTCCGCACCGGTTCGCACCGAACGGCGCTCGCACCTGTCGATGAGTGTAGACGCTGAGTGGATCCGGGAAGAGGACATCTACGCCGTGGGCGCGGGTCAGTCGGTGCGCAAGCTCGCCGACCTCGATCGGGAGAAACTGGTGGCGGATATCCTCCGGCAGCTCGAGTGGGGCCGCGATGTCGCCCCTACACCAACCGGGACCCAACCGGTGCTGTTCCTTCCCGCAGGATCGCTTGCCTTGCTCTTGCCCCTGCTCATTGGGTTCTCGGGGATGTCGGTGTTCCTGGGGACCTCCCCCCTCAAGGACCGGCTGGACGAGCAGGTGTTCGACCGCAGGTTTGTCCTCACCGACGACGGCCGCATCCCACTGGGGCCACGGTCCTCGTCGTTCGACGACGAGGGCACACCGACGACGAAGCTCTCGCTCGTGGAGGAAGGCGTGGTGCGCAACTACTTCTACGACCTGCGCTCGGCCGCACTCGCCGAGGCCGAACCCACCGGCAACGGGTTTAAGGGTGGCGTTCTCGGCGGGGGGTTCCGCACACCACCGTCGCCCAACCCCCGGCACATGGCGCTCCAGGCCGGAGAGGGCTCGGTGGACGACCTGATCCGCGAGATGGGCGAGGGGCTGATCGTCGAGAACGCCCTTGGGCTTGGACAGGGAAACATCGCCTCTGGAGCCTTCTCCAACAATGTCGTGGGGTACGCCGTCCGCGGGGGCAAGGTGGTCGGTCGCGTGAAGAACACGATGATCGCCGGCAACGCCTACGAACTCCTGAAAGATAGCCTGAAGGCCCTCGGCGGAGAGCCGGAGTGGGTGTACGGCGTGCTTCACGTACCGCCCATCCTGCTCACGGGCGTATCGGTGGTCACCCGGTAGCTCAATCTCTCGAAGGATGAACATGAAGCCGTGAGTCGTCAGGAGGCTGCACCCGGAGGGGCAAAGGAACGGATGCGCTTGCCGACGAGGATGTCGCCGGGCTCTTGTCAGGGTAACAGTGTTATGTTATACTGGCCAGCGAAAGGAGGTGCCTCGGCCCACGATGGCCGGGGGCGACCGACCATGACAGAAGAGGTCATCGCCAAAAAAGAGGTTCTGGAGCACACGGGAATCTCCTATGGGCAGCTCTACCGCTGGAAGCGCAAAGGACTCATCCCCGAAGCTTGGTTCGTGCACCGGGCTACGGTAACCGGCCAAGAGACGTTCTTCCCGAGGGAGAAGATCCTCACCCGCATCGCCCAGATCCAGGCCATGAAGGAAGAGAAGTCGCTCGACGAGATGGCCGAGCTCCTGTCCCCTGAAGCTTCCGAGGAGGGGTCCAAATGGGATGACCCCACCCGGCTGCGTGCGGTGGGATCCGAGGCGAAGGCACTTCTGTGGAAGCCCTCCGGGTACACCTTCCGCGAGTTGGTGGGCCTGGCCGCAGGCGGAGAAGCCATGCGGGCGGGCGTGAGCCGCCCTGAGGCGGAACTCCTCGTGCACGTGGTGCGCGTGGAGGACGATTTGCTCCGCAACCCAGCCGGAGCGGTGACGCTTCTCGCGGAGAAGCACATCGAGCGCGAGGGGCTCTCCCTGCGCGTCCCGTTTGTTGTTCTGGCTCGCAGTCCCATCAAACTGGACAGTCAGTCGCGTATCAAGCACAGTTCGGATCTGGAACGTCTGGTCGAACAGGTGAAGCTAGGCCTTGGGGAGGTGCGGTGATGGCTCAGCAGAATGTCTCCATATCGGGTTCCGGAAAGATCGGCGGGGGAGACTACGGCAACGTCCGCATCTCCGGGGCCGGGAAGGTAGAAGGCGACCTCACCGCAGAGGAAATACGGATCTCCGGTTCGGGCAAGGTGATGGGCACCGCCAAAGCTCGGGAGATCACCGTCTCCGGGGCCGGTCGGTTCACCGGCAGCGTGGAAGCGAAGTCGTTCCAAGCCTCCGGTGCCTGCGCCGTGGAGGGCGACCTCAAGACGGGAGAACTCCGGTGCTCGGGTTCCCAGCGGATCAGCGGAGCTCTGAGCGCCCACTACATCCGGTGCAGCGGCACCCTGAAGGTAGGCAAGGACGTGGAGAGCGATGTGTTCACCTCGTCGGGACGGTTCAACATCGGGGGACTCTTGAGCGCCGACCGTGTGGAGATCAACCTGGTCGGGGAGAGCCGCGCCGGGGAGATCGGCGGCGAGAAGATCGAAGTCCGCGCCGGTTCAGGATTCAACCTCCAGATCAGCTTGGCCCGTGGCTTCCGGATGGGGTTCAGCGGCGGATCGCTCCACACGAACGTGGTCGAGGGCGACGACATCTACCTCGAAGCCACGCATGCCGACGTCGTCCGTGGGGTGGATGTACGGATCGGCCCCGGATGCCGCATCGGCCGCGTCGAGTACTCGGGCACCCTGGAGATCCACGAAGACGCCACGGTCAAAGAGCAGGTCAAAGCCTGACCGCGGTGGATCGCCGGTAGAGCAACGCGGGGTTCACCGGTGCGTGTTGCGCTTCACAATCCGACGTAGTTCAGGATTCCCTGGAGGATCCCCTGTGCGATGCGCTCCTGGTACGCCCTGTCCAGGAGGAGGGGAAGCTCCTGCGGACAGGTCATGTAACCCACCTCGACGAGCGCCGCAGGGAGGTGTGTGTGCCTGAGATAGAGAGGCTGCTTGAGCACGCCACGGTCCGCGGCACCCGTTGCACGCACCACCGCACGCTGCATGACCTCTGCCAGCCTCCAGCTCGGGTCGCCACGCCCGACGTCGGTGTGCACCCATGTTTCGACACCGCAGATGCTCGTGGAATGGTTGGCGTTGGCATGGATGGAGAGGTACAGCGCTGCCCCCACCTCCTCGGCCAGCTTCACCCGATCCTTGAGCTCGACGTACGTGTCCGATGAGCGCGTGAGAACAATGTGAAGCCGGGGATGCGCCTCCCCAAGCGCAAACACGAGCAGGGTGATGTCCAAGGCGATGTCCTTCTCCAGCACCCCTTGCACCACGGCGCCGGGGTCGTGACCCCCATGGCCGGCATCGACCACCACCACAACGGCGTCCCTGGGAAGGGGACGCTCCGCCGTAGGCCAAGGCACCGAGGAGGCAACGATCAGAGCCACCAAAGCGGCGAACAGGGCTGCAGCGAGAACCCCGAGCTTGGTCATCCCCCCGCAGGCTAGCCGCCCGTCCGCCGAACCACGAGCCCCGATGTCCGGGCGACGCATCCCCAAGGCCCCCTATCAAGCGGAGCCGCGTCTGCGAGCCGCTACCAAGCGGTCAGCGTGAGGCCGATCGTGAAGCCACGCTCGGTATTCCAACCAGCGTGAAGCCGCCACCCCTCATCGCTCAACCCAAACCCAGCACCGAACGTCGGCCACACGTCCCAATAGGTGTCCGGTTCGATCACCACAGCCGGGTACAGGCTCATCGGGGACCACGGGGGAAGGTTGACCATCTCCTGGAAGGCAAGGCCAGCGGTGAGCATCACGCCAACGCGATCGCTCAGGGAGAGCCAGCCACCACCGTAGACCTCAAACAACGGACTCCAGGGGAAGATGCCGCCCGGTCCGGGCGCCTCGACGTCGGGCCGTTCGGGGGGCCAACCGATGGCGAACCCAAGACCCAGGACCTCCGTCCACACTTCAAAACCGAGCGAGAACCCGTCCACTCCGGGCTTCTCGGGATCGACACCGAGGGTGAACCCCACACCCACAGGTACGTCAACGTCCGGCCTGAACGGCGGCGGCGTCGGCGGGGGCGCGACCTCCAACCGCATGGAAATCTGGGCCTCATCACCGTCGGCAAGATCCACGGTGCGGCGGACCGTCCGATAGCCATCACGCCGGACTTCTACCGTGGTGCGCCCCGCATCCACCATCCCCACGAACGGGGTGATGCCGACTTTCTGCCCCCCAACCCACACTTCGGCCCCGGGAGGCACCGTATCGACGCGAAGGATCGCCCGCGGCCGGTACACGCTGAACGCCGTCCAAGCGGTACCCCACGGCTCTCCCACAAGCTCCTGAAGCTTATCGGCGAAGGCTTTGGGCTCGGCGAACTCCAGAAACGGCCGCTCGGTGAACTCCTCAGCGTCGTAGAAGCCCAAAGGCTGGGAGGTGGCAACGAGCTGAAGGTACTCCGTGCCCTCGGGCTCCGTCACCCGAAGGCGCCAACCCTCCTTGGGCAACGTGTGCTCGCCAGCAGGAAACTTGGGATCCTGCAAGAAGCGATTCGGGACCAGCAGCTTCACCTCACCGGCGCTCGTCACGTTGTAGAGGTAAACGTAGGCCTCCTGCGAAAGCGCGAACTTGATCTCGAGCTGTTCCCCGGGTGCATAGGAACTGCGGGATGTATGGAGTTGCACGACGATCTCTGGTTCCTCGGGCACGGGAATCAGGCCCGTGGGGACCACACCCCCCATAGCCACAACGCCGCTTACCACCAACGCCAGCAGCAATCCGGTGAACATGTCGCTTCCTCCTTGAGCGCCCGGTTCCACCAGGCTCCTCACGTCCTGGGATGTGAGCCCGAACCGTCCGTATCGAACGAAGTCCGTCACCGAACCTTACGTCCTCCCGTCCAACCTTCGCAACCCGCCCCGGGGGGCGCGGAGGGCAACCTGGCTCCCGGCTTGTTGCGCGCGTCGTCGACGGACGACTGGTGCTGGAACCTCGCCACCAGCTGTGGCAGTCCATCAGAGAGCGCTTCGACCGGGCTCCCAGAGATGCTCGTCTTGCGGACGAGCTCATCGCCGAGCGCCGCGCTGAAGGCAGCCAAGAGGAGGCACGTTGAGCCAGGCCCAACACGTGCTGGACGCCTCAGCACTCCTGACCGCACTGCAGGGCGAGCAGGGGGAGGCACTCGTTGCAGACAAGCTCGAGCGGTCGGCGATCTCCGCAGTCAACTGGTCGGAAGTGCTGCAGAAGGCGATGAGCAGCGGCATCGACACGGAGGGGCTCAGGGGAGATCTCGAGATGCTGGGGCTGAACATCATGCCGTTCGGCTTGGAGGAAGCTGAACTCGCCGCAGCGCTTTGGCCTCACACCAAGCCACTGGGGCTCTCACTGGGAGATCGCGCCTGTCTCGCCCTTGCCAGCCGGCTTGGCCTGCCCGCCATCACCGCTGACCAAAGCTGGAGAGAGCTGGAGATCGGCGTGGAGATCCAGCTCGTCCGGTAAGGGGCAGACCCACGCGGACCGCTCCTCACGATCCCAGGCAACAGCCTTGTGGCTCTTCACGGCCTAGAGTGGGTTCATGTTGAGGCCGCCGCAGTGGATAGAGTATTGGCAGGCGGAAGCTCTCGCGGTTTCGGTAGCCACGTGCCCGGTACTTGATCTCTTGGATGACCGAGTTCCGTCCTTCGGTGATGGCATGGGTCCGACGGTTCCTTAGATAGGCTAGCCTCAATACCGTTCACTTAACGACGACCACGGCAGCCTGTGGGAGCTTTGTAGGTTGAAGCCAGTTCAGGTGTTTGGATCGTTTGGGCGGGTAGCGAAGGACCGCACGTTTGAGGACGCGGGGATTCGAACGAAGGCGGTGGGGTTGACGCTCCTCGAGCACCTCGGTGATGGCCTCGCTGATGAGCA
>PUMC01000002.1 GCA_003552425.1 Candidatus Acetothermia bacterium
ATGACCGGGGATGGGGTGAACGACGCCCCGGCGCTCAAGGGAGCCGACATCGGCGTGGCCATGGGCAAAGCGGGAACGGAGGTGGCCAAGGAAGCGTCGGACATGGTGCTTACGGATGATGACTTCGCCACCATTGTCCACGCGGTGGAGGAGGGCCGGGTCATCTTCTCCAACCTGCGGCGCGTGGTGTTCTTCCTCATCACCACGAACCTAGGCGAGATCTTCACCCTTGCCGCAGCGCTCGTCATCGGCCTTCCGCTTCCCTTGACGGCGATCATGATCCTGTGGATCAACCTGGTGACGGACGGGGCGTGCACGATCCCGCTGGGGCTTGAGCCCGGTCACTGGGATGTGCTCAAGCAGCCGCCGCGGTCACCGACAGCCGGTGTGCTCGACGTGGCGCTCATCCGCAGGATGTTCCTCCTGGCCCCGATCATGGCAGCGGGTACGCTGGGGTTGTTTGCCTATGAACTCACGATCGGAAGCGAGCAGCACGCGCAAACCATGGCCTTCACCACGCTGGCGGCGTTCCAGTGGTTCCAGGCGTTCAACGCCCGTTCGTCCAAGGTGTCCACGTTCTCGGTCGGGCTGTTCACCAACCGCTGGCTGTGGCTCGGGGTGGGAACGGCGATCGTGCTGCAGGTGTTGGTGGTCTACACGCCGGCCGGGCAGCTCCTCTTCGGGACGGAGGCGCTCACCTGGATCGACTGGCTGCTCGTTGTGGGGGTAGCAAGCTCCATCCTGGTGTTCGATGAACTCCTGAAACGTCTCGGCGTGCACGGGCGTCGCCCGGTCGCCGAGCGACGGCGGACGGCTGCCCGAGCGGCGGCGTCCTGAGGGTGGGCATCCAGGCGGAAGGGCACCGAGGTGATCTGAGACGTGCCTCAAGCTCGCAGGTGCACGGTGATGGCCGTCGCGACGAAGCACAGGTGTCGGGAGAACCGATGAAGGCTACCATCGCTCGCGGTTGGCGGATGAGGAGGACATGATGGAGGAGACGCGGGACTTTATCCGACAGATCATCGACGAGGACGTGAAGCAGGGCCGGTTCGGAGGGCGTGTTCACACACGGTTTCCCCCTGAACCCAATGCCTACCTGCACATCGGCCACGCCAAGAGCATCCTTCTCAACTACCGCATTGCCCAGGAGTACGGGGGCATGTTCAACCTGCGGTTCGACGACACGAACCCGCAGAAGGAGAGCGCGGAGTACGCGGAGGCGATCAAGGAGGACCTCAAGTGGCTGGGTGCCGACTGGGAAGACCGTGAGTTCTATGCCTCCGACTACTTCGAGCAGCTTTACGTGTGGGCCGAGGAACTGATCGAGAAGGGCAAGGCCTACGTGTGCGATCTCTCTCCGGAGGAGATCAGCGAGACGCGCGGGAAGGCAATCCGCGACGGCGACAGCGTCATCACCCCCCCCGGAGTGGACAGCCCGTACAGGGAGCGGTCCGTCGAGGAAAACCTCGCGCTCTTCAAAGACATGCGCGCCGGGAAGTACGGCGACGGTGCCAAGACGCTGCGCGCCAAGATCGACATGGCGCATCCCAACCTGAACATGCGGGACCCGGTGATGTACCGGATCCTGCACGCCACGCACTATCGAACGGGTGACGCATGGTGCATCTACCCCACGTACGACTGGGCACATGGGCAGTGCGATGCGATCGAGGAGATCACCCACTCCATCTGCTCGCTCGAATTCGAGAACCATCGCCCCTTGTACGACTGGTTCCTCGACCAGTTGGGGGTTCACCACGCTCGGCAGATCGAGTTCGCCCGCCTGAACATCACCCACACCGTGATGAGCAAACGGTTGCTCCTCAGGCTCGTGCGGGAGGGGCACACGGACCGTTGGGACGACCCGCGCATGCCGACGCTCATCGCCATGCGACGCCGAGGGTACACCCCCGATGCGATCGCCGACTTCATGAACCGGGTGGGGGTCTCCAAGTCGGAGAGCGTCGTCGAGCACGCGCTCCTTGAGCACTGTGTCCGGCAGGACCTGAACCTTCGTGCTCCCCGCCGCCTGGCTGTGCTGGATCCCCTGCGTGTGGTGATCACGAACTACCCTGAGGACCAAGAGGAGATGTTCGACGCGGTCAACAACCCTGAGGACCCTGCTGCCGGTACCCGTAAGGTGCCCTTCTCGCGGGAACTCTACATCGAGCGCGAGGACTTCATGGAGGATCCGCCCAAGAAGTTCTTCCGCCTCGCTCCCGGACGTGAAGTGCGGCTTCGCTATGCGTACTTCATCCGATGCGAAGAGGTCGTCAAGGCCCCCGATGGACGGATCACCGAGCTCCGCTGCACCTACGATCCAGCGACGCGCGGCGGGGATGCCCCTGATGGCCGCAAGGTCAAAGCGACCTTGCACTGGGTATCAGCCCGTCACGCTGTGCGCGGTGTAGCCCGCCTGTACGAGCATCTGTTCGCCGTCGAGAACCCGCTGAAGGTGGAAGAAGGGCACGACTGGATCGACAACGTCAACCCTGACGCGCTGGTCACCGTGCCCGACTGCATGCTCGAGCCGAGCCTTGCTGAGGTGGAACCCGGACAGCGCTTCCAGTTTGAGCGGAAGGGTTACTTCTGCGTGGATCCCGACAGCCGCCCCGGTGCTCCGGTGTTCAACCGCACGGCCACGCTCCGCGACACCTGGCAGAAGCTCCGCTCCCGCAACGAGACCTAGACCGACCCGCAACCCAACCCTCGATGCTGTTGCCTGTCGGGGAGCCGACACGTGAAGCGCACGCCTTTGGCTGCATTACCCGAGTGCGCCCCCGTAAGGTAGATGTGGGCAATGGCTCGTCTGTTGCACCGACACAAGGAGGTGGCTCAGGTGTTCACGGTAGGAGCAAGGGTTGCAGTGTGGCGTTTGACGCTCGTCTTGCTATGCGTACTCCTGTCAACGCAGCCATTGATGGCGTCATCCGAGCAGACAGCAGAGCACTTGGAACCGGAGGGAGCGTTGCTCTCGCGGGTCGAACTTCAGGAAACCAAGGGAGAGTTCGATCCCCTGACCATCAGCGCCATGGCGGCAGTGGGTGCTGCAGGGGCGGTGACGGCCAGTCTGGCGCACCAGGGAGTCCAGCTCGCCTTCGGGCAGAGGGCTGGCATCGACTGGCTCGATGTGGGTATCTCGGGGGTTGGGGGGGCGATCCTCGGGCCGATCGGTAGCAGAGCTGTTCCAGTTGTCCGGTCCTCAATGGTTGCCGCAGCAAGATGGACGGGCCGCGCGGCAACGGTTGCGGGAACTGCTGTTCTAAACGGGGCCCACCGTGCTCACGGCGCTCTTCACAGTGTGCACGTTTCCCTGCACAACCACGTGAGCGTACCCATCGCGGGAGCGTTCCGGGTTGCCTGGAGCTGGTTAACCGGTGGGCGGTGAGAGTGCTGAGACAGATAGCGCGAATCGTCGAGTTGCTCTTGTTCGTCTGCGTGGGCGTTGTCGTGGTGGGAAGCGGCGCTCTTGTGGGGAGTCTGATCAGGGGGCACTCTCTGGCTGCGTCTCTGCGTGGTGCATGGCCATGGAGCACATGGACAAACGCGGCCGCTTATGCTGCCGGTGGGTTGGTGTTCGCTCTTGTGCTGATGAGCCTCAGCCGCCGGATCGAGCGTCGACGGAAGGGGAAGCAAGATCGGGTCTCCTCATAGTGCGCGCGCATGTCCCCGTGTTCGTTCGTCGCGGCACAAACCTGTGCCCATGGGCTGTTCACGCCGGTCGGTCGATGGTGTGCACGCCCAGCGCCCGTAGCTCTTCCGCAGTGAGCGGCACCACCTGACCGGGCCGGAGGTCGCCGAGCTCCAACGGGCCGATTGCGAGCCGCACCAGCCGGTCCACCCGAAGACCGGCCGCGATGAATCCCCTGCGGATCTCACGCTTCCTGCCTTCGTGGAGCGTGAGTTCTACGTCGCGGTCGCTGGTCCGGCGAACTCCGCTCGGTTGGAACGGGCCGTCATCCAGCTGGATCCCGTTGCGGAGCAGGGCCAACACCTCTTTGCCCGGCGAACGGGTCAGCGTGGCGCGGTATCGCTTCGGTACACCGAAGCGTGGGTGGGTCAACCGATAGGCGAGCTGGCCATCGTCGGTGAGGAGGATCAACCCCTCCGAATCCTTGTCCAGTCTTCCCACGGGCGTCAACCGCAGTCCATCGGGAATGTACGGGAGCAGCGTTCGCTCCGCGTGGGGATCGGCGAGCGTTGAGGTCACCCCACGGGGTTTGTAGAGCTTGAGATAGTGTCGGTGCGTCGGGAGGGCAACCGGTCGTCCATCGACGGTGATGGTGTCGTTGAGCACGTCCACTTCATGCCACGGCTCACACACAGAACGCCCGTTGACCTCCACATGCCCGTCCTGGATCAGCTGGTCCGCCTTCCGTCGGGCGGCAACCCCAGCGTCGCGCAACAGTTTGCTGAGTCTCATGTCGAGAGCAATCCTAACCCCGATCCGGGGCGCCGGGGAGCGTGACGGACCGGTCAGCTACGGAAGAAGCTTGCGCAGAATACGGCCTGTGCTTCGGTAGGCGGACTTGCGCACAAGTCGCCGCCCGAAGGCGAGCGGCCCACGGCTGATCGCGCGAAGATCACCCAAGATCGACCCTGTCCGGTAGAGGCCCCGTCGTCCGCCAACCGCCAGGACAAGGGGTGCGATGTCTGGTGACCCATTGGGCTTGGGAGCTGTGGCGAGTGCCTGCACCGCCTCCTCGGGAACGCGCCATCTTCCGTTCACCTTCTCCGCAGGCAGCCGCCCGTCACGGCACCAAGCGGCTACGGTGGCCGAACTGACGCCCAACTGTTGGGCGACCTGGGTTGTCGACAGGTGCCCCATCGTTCACCTCCTTATGGTCAGTGTATGCCCAAGGTGCAGACCTGCCAAGATGATGTGTGTCGCTAAGGTTCTGCAGTCTCGGTCTTCAGAACTTCGTTCTGAGCTACGGGTTGTAGAATGGGGTGAGGAGTTATGGGGGCGCGTGGTTATTCCGCGCCCGGGATCACGGAGAAGGAGGCATTGTGCGTTATTTCGGGCTCCTTGTGGGGGCTGTGGTGTTGGTGTTGGGCCTTGGGTCGCCTGTGGCGCTCGGGGAACCCGTGGGGACATTCCGGGCCGCTGTCGAACCCATTGTCCAGGTTGACCCAGCGTTCATCTCTTCGGACGCGGAGGTAGCCGTAGCAAGCCATGTGTACGACTACCTGGTGGACATCGACGGCCAGAACCGCATCGTCCCCCGGCTGGCCCGAAGCTGGGAGGTGAGCGAGGACGGACTGACCTACATCTTCCAGCTTCACGAAGGGGTCATGTTCCACGATGGAACACCGCTGAGCGCTGCGGATGTTGTGTGGACATTCGATCGGCTGCGCGATCCGGACCTCGGATTTGCTACGGTAGATCTCTACGAGAACATCAAGGCGATCGATGCTACGGGGGACATGGAGGTGCGGTTCACCCTGTCCAGGCCGAACCCGTTCTTCCTCTACGACCTCACCGATAACCGTGCGCTCGTGATCCAACAAGGCACGGAGCAGGCTGAGGATTTCAACGGAACGGGACCGTTCGTCGTTGACTTCTACAGCGTGGAGGATCGGATCGAGCTCTTGGTTAACCCCGACTACTTCCTGGGGGGGCTTCCGAGGATCGCCCGGCTGGAGTTCATCTTCTTCAGCGACCCCGCAGCCGCTGTGGCTGCGCTGCGTGGGGGGCAGGTGGACATGGCGTGGCGGATGCCGAACGTCCTCCTTCTTGGCCTGGAGGGTGTGCGGGGGATCGAGACGTTCAGCGTGGCGACGAACGGCTTCGACCTTGTGCGCCTTCGCTCGGACCGCGGACCGGGTGACGACCCAAGGGTCATCGAAGCGCTGAAGTTGGCCACGGACCGGGATGCAATCTTTGAGCTCGTGCAGCTGGGGATCGGGGCTCCGGGCCGGGATAGCCCCATAGGGCCGTTGTACGCCGAGTACTACACGGAGGCAACTCCGCTTCCCGAGCGCGATCCCGAAGCAGCGCGCCAGCTTCTTTCCGACGCAGGGTACCCGCAAGGGTTGTCGCTCGACCTCTATACCCCGGATTCAGGGTCAAGGCCCGACCTGGCCGTGGTGCTCAAGGAGCAGTGGGCAGAAGCGGGCATCAACGTCAACGTGATCGTGGAGCCGGAGAGCGTGTACTACGGTGAGGACCGCTGGATGCAGGCTGACCTGGGGATCACCGGGTGGGGCTCCCGGCCCACACCCCAGTTCTACCTCGACACGATGCTCACCTGTGGTGCCAGCTGGAACGAGTCGCGGTTCTGCGATCCCGCGTTCGATGCTCTGGCGGAGACGGCCGGGACGACGCTTGATGAGGACGAGCGTGTCCAAGCGTACGCTGAGATCCAGAGGATCCTCATCGAGCGCGGGCCGGTGATCGTACCCTACTTCTTCGCCCAGACAGCAGCGATCCGCGACGGCTTCGGGGGGTTCGAACTGCGGGCCTTTGCCGGCCGCACCGACTTCCGCAAGGTGTACGTGGAGTGAAGGTGGCCCACGCGGGCGGCGGGCAAGCCCAAGAACAGCGCCCTGCCCGTCGCCCGTCGTTCCTAAGGACGCTTGTTGCCCGCCCCGCCACGGCGATCGGGCTCGTGCTGGTGGGTGTGTTCGTGGTGTTCGCGCTGTTCGGTCCGTGGATCGCGCCCTACGGCGCCACCCAGCAAATCCCCGCCGCTGCCCGGCAGGGGCCTTCGCTGCAGCACTTCTTCGGCACGGACCATCTCGGTCGTGATGTGTTCAGCCGTGTTGTGCTGGGAACAGGGAGCGTCGTCGGGCTGGCTGGGCTGGGGACCGTTCTCGCTGTGCTCTCAGGGACCCTCGTGGGGCTGTTGAGCGGCTACCGCGGGGGGTGGTTCGACGAGGTGGTCATGCGGCTGTTCGACAGCCTCCTGGCCATCCCCGCGCTCTTGTTGGCGCTCTTGTTCCTGGGGGCGCTGGGGCCCACGCGCACGGGCGTGGCTCTGGTGCTCCTTGTTGTGTACACGCCCATCGTTGCCCGCGTGGTCCGCGCGCAGGTCCTGGCCACGAAGCCCAAGGCGTTCGTGGAGATGGCACGCTTGCAAGGGGAGCGGCTGCCGCGGCTCCTCGTTCGGGAGATCCTGCCGTCGGCGCTGCCGGCCCTGTCGGTGGAGGCAGCCCTGCGTTTCTCCTATGCGATCTTCCTCGTGGCGTCACTTGGGTTTCTCGGTGTGGGGGTGGGCCCTCCGTCTCCGAACTGGGGGCTTATGGTGAGCGAAGCCCGCAACTACGCCACGCTGACGCCGTGGGCGCTCTTCTTCCCGGCGGGGGCGATCGCGCTGCTGGTGGTGGCGGTGAACCTGGCGGCCGATGGCCTGAAGCAGGCGCTCCTGGATCCGGGTCACGACGGAGGCCGGCCTGCGGTAGCCACGCCAGCCCTCCCCGGGCTGGCCCGGGCACCGTCGGAGCACAACGCAGGGCCCTTGCTCTCGCTTCAGGGGGTCACCGTGGACTACGCGCAGGGAAGCCGCTGGCAAGGGGCGGTGCGGTCCGTGGATCTTGATGTAAGGGCCGGGGAAGTGTGCGCGGTTGTGGGCGAGAGCGGTTCCGGGAAGACCACACTTGCGCTAGCCCTGCTCCGCTATCTGAGTCCCAACGGCCGCGTTCGTGCTGGCAGGGCCATGCTGCGCGGTGACGATCTTTTGCGGCTTCCCGACGGCGCGCTGCGGCAGCTTCGGGGCCGCAGGGTGGGTTTCGTCCCCCAGGACCCCCAGGTGTCCCTGAACCCCTCGCATCGGATCGGTACCCAGATGGCCGAACAGATCAGGGCACACGGGCGTCTGAGCCGCGGCGCGGCCCGAAGCCGTGCCCTCAAGCTCCTCGGCGATGTCGATATCGCTGAACCGCAGCGGGTGGCCCGGAGCTACCCCCATCAGCTCTCCGGGGGGATGCAGCAGCGGGTGATGATCGCCATGGCCCTGAGTACCGATCCGGAGCTTCTGATCCTCGATGAGCCCACGACGGGCCTGGATGTGACCACGCAGGCGGTTGTGCTCGATCTCCTGCGCTTGGTCATCCACCGGCGAGACGCGGCAGCGCTCTACATCACCCACAACCTCGGTGTCGTGGCTCAGGTTGCCCATCGGGTCGCGGTCCTGTACGGAGGAGAGCTCGTAGAGGACGGCGACGTTGACACGCTGTTCGCCCATCCCCTGCACCCTTACACCCATGGGTTGATGGCCAGCGTTCCCCGCCTGGGAGAAGGAGGACGCGAGGTGGCGTTGGCAGCGATGCCGGGGCGCATCCCCGAACTCGGGGAGACCCCGGAGGCCTGTGTGTTCGCGCCACGCTGTCCGCTGGCGGTGGAGGCCTGCCGGGCGGCGCAACCGCCGCTGGTGGAGGTCGAAGGGGGGCGCAGGCGCGTGCGCTGCCTGCGGTGGGACGAGGTTCGTGAAGGGAGGGCACAGCTTCGCTGGCCGGTCGAGGAAGCGGATGAGGCCGCCGCGGAGGAAGCGGGCACCGTGCTGTCGGTACAGGAGCTCTACAAGCACTTCCCTGGCCGGCGTACGCTTCGCGGGCGAACGGCGCCCGTGCGGGCGGTGGATCGTGTGGACCTGACGGTAAGGGCTGGAGAGACGCTGGGGCTCGTGGGGGAGAGCGGCTCCGGGAAGAGCACGCTAGCCCGCGTCGTGGCGGGGCTGGAGGTGGCGGATTCCGGGAAGCTCACGCTCCTCGAACGGCGCCTGCCGGCCAGGCTCTCCCGGCGCGATCGCTCGCAGCTTGGAGCGCTGCAGATGGTGTTCCAGAACCCTGATGAAGCTCTGAACCCCCACTTCTCGCTGGGTGAGACCCTATCCCGCCCTCTTGTCCGGCTTCGCGGGCGCCGCCGCGGCGAGGCGTGGGCGGAAGGAGGCGGGCTGCTAGAGCTCGTTCGGTTGCCCGCCTCTTACATGGGCCGTCGCCCCCACGAACTCAGCGGCGGCGAGCGTCAGCGGGTGGCGTTGGCCCGGGCCTTTGCCGCCAGCCCGAAGCTAATCGTGCTCGATGAGCCGACCTCTGCGTTGGATGTCTCCGTCCAAGCAAGCCTGCTCAACCTTCTGCGGGCGCTTCAAGAGCGCGAGGGCGGGGCATACCTGTTCATCTCCCACGATCTCGCGGTGGTGGGGCACCTGGCCGATCGGGTGGCGGTGATGTACCGGGGGCGGCTGATGGAGCTGGGGGCTACGGAGGCAGTGTTCGCGCCGCCTTACCACCCCTACACCGAGGCGCTGCTCGCCTCGGTCCCGCTTGCCGACCCGCAAGCGACCCAGGCCAAAGTGCGGCTACCCGACACCATCAGCCAGGATACGGCTTCCGGATGCCCCTTCCAGCAACGCTGTCCACGGAAGCTCGGGATGCTGTGCGAACAGGAGGTTCCGCCATGGAGGCCGACGGAAACCGATGCCGGGATCCTCTGTCACATCGCGCTCGAGGACCTGTGCAAGGCGCAGGGTCCCGTGTTCCGCTTCACCGACCGTAGGTACTGCGCCGAGGAGGACCGATGAGCCGGTTCCTTCTTCGCCGGCTGGCGTTCTTGGGCTTGACGCTCGTGTTCACCTCGATGCTCGTGTTCGCTGTGACGCAGCTTCTGCCCGGGGATGTGGCCCGGATCGTGCTGGGTCGGGATGCTGGTGCCGCGGCGCTGGAGCGCTTTCGCGCGGAGTGGGGGCTCACGGACCCGGTGCCCGTGCAGTACGGACGGTGGCTGGCGGGGTTCGTGTCGGGGGATTGGGGTACGTCCTACAGCACGCGAACAGAGATCCGACCGCTGGTCCTGGGCCGGCTGGGTAACTCCCTGAGGCTGGCCGGCCTTACGCTCCTTGTTGCCGTGCCCTTGGGTATCTTCCTCGGTGTGCTGGCGGGTCTGTTCGAGGGAAAACCCGTAGATACGCTCATCAGCGTGGGCACCCTGGCCGTGGTGGGTCTTCCCGAGTTCGTCACCGGGCTGGCACTGATCCAGGTGTTCGCCTATGTCCTGGGGGTGCTCCCCGCGAGCTCGGCTGTGCGTCCGAGGACCCCGTTCCTCGAAGCGCTGCCGTCGCTCGTGCTTCCTGCGCTCACGGCGACGCTTGTCATGCTGGGCTACGTGGCCCGGTTGACGCGGGCGCAGGTTGTGGAAGAGCTCAGGCGCCCTTACGTGCGCACGGCGGTCCTCAAGGGCTTACCTTGGCGGCGGGTGGTGGTGCGTCACGTTCTTCGCAACGCCCTGCTCCCCACCGTCACCGTGGTGGCGATCAGCTTCGGCTGGCTCATCGGGGGGATCATCGTCATTGAGAACGTGTTCAACTACCCGGGGTTGGGAAGGCTGCTGCTCTTTGCGATCGATCGCCGGGATTTCCCGCTGCTCACGGTGATCTCGATGGTTGTGGTGCTGGGTGTGCTGCTGGCGAACCTGGCTGCGGATCTTCTCTACGCGTGGCTCAACCCGCGGATTCGCCTTGATTGATCCCCGGGGTACCTCTCCCGAGGATGCGGTCGATCGTCCCCTTAAGTCGCTTGTGGTGGGTTCCCTTCCAGTAGAGCTTTGCGCATCCGGTGCACAGGAGAAACGTATCGCGCCACGCGCGGACCCGCGGCGGAATGCGGGGGAGCACCTGATCCTTATCCACCGGGGCCAGGGCTGCTCCGCAGGCAAGGCAGCGGCTGAACGGCTGGGCCGTACGCCCGAGGTCGAACCGCTGCACGACCTCTCGGGCCTGCGCCTCCGGATCCTCGGAACGGACCCAGTAGCCGTGCTGGACCGCACTGCGCTTGAGAAGGGCCCGGTCGCGCGTGAGCACGATCCGGCGATCGCGGGCGGCTCGCTCGGCGATCGTGGCATCGTCGAGGGCTTGAGCGTAGACGGTGTCGAAACCCAGCAACCTGAGGATGCGGGCGAGCTTCCCCAGGTGCGCGTCAGCGAGGAACGTTGTCTCCCGGAGCGGCTCGGGCCGAACCTTCTGCACCGTGGCCACGTCAAGCGTTTCGAACACGGGATATACGGCCACCCGGTCGCCGTCGTCCAGC
>PUMC01000040.1 GCA_003552425.1 Candidatus Acetothermia bacterium
ATCGAGGCCGAACGGTCGAGCACGAACACAATGGCTGTCGTGGCCTCCTGCAGCCGTCCCGGCACCCTGTAGGTCACCGGCAGTAGGGACTCCACGGCGCCTGCGTAGCCCTCTACGGCATGCCGGCCCTGAATGACAAGCATGTTTCCGCCTCCTGTCACATAGGTCCGCAGTGCAGCGATGTCCGTCCGGCTGAGACCGGCAAGAGGCCAGTTGTCGAACACAACAACTTCCGTACCCGAGAGTTCCGTCGGGGAGAACGCGGGAATTGCGCGGGTCTCGAGGCCTGCCTCCGCGAGGAGCCGGGCCGCAGCGCCGTCGCCCCCGATCACGAGGGCTTCGGTAGGCTCACCGGCCATCACCACCCAGTCCAGTCGGTTGTTCTCGGGAACGGGATCATCCGCAACGTACACCTCGAGGGAGAACGTGTGAGGACCCTGGCGGTCGAGAAGCGACGTGAAGGTCGCCGCGTGCATACCGGGGGTCAGCGTCTTGCTCTCACGGAGGCGTAGCTCCCCGTTCACCCACCAGCGTAGCTCCGCCTCACGTTGGGCCGACGCTTCGATGTGCCCCTCAAGCACGACGGACCCCAATGGAGCTTGGTGGGGACCCTCCAGGGCGACAACGCGTACGGGGTCGTCGACACCTACGGGGAACACAGAGACGGGTACCCCGCTTTGGCGGGCCCGCACGGCAGCGGCCCACAGATCCCCTGAGGTTACCTGGCCATCCGAAACGAGCACGAGGTGCGCGGGCGTCCCGTCTGCAATCCCCAACGCAAGATCAACGGCCGCAGCGATGTCTGTGTCCAGGGTCTCGGCGGCCGGCGGGCCGGGTCCCAGGTCCGGGAAGCCAGGTCCGGGCGCTCGGGTCAGCCTGGCGTGGGTTGCGAACTCCACAAGCCCAACCGGTCCGCTGTGCCCCCCTAGGATCTCCGACAGTGCATCGTAGGCCTCTTCGACTACAGCGCTCACGCTGCGTGAGCGGTCCACGAGCAGGAAGACACTGGGTTCGACATCCCGTCTAGCGACGTACGGCTGTGCAAGCGCAAGCACAAGGAACGCCATCGTCAGGGTACGTCCCCCCAACTCCTTGCGCCGTGTGACCATCAGGAGCCCCAGGGGTATGAGGAGGGCCGTCAAGATCCATGGCGACAGGAATCGGATCACGTCCCTCTCCTTCGAGCGAGCAGCCACTCCGCGCCCATCAGCGCCAGCGCAACGGCGCTCAACCAAGGCCACATCGGAGCTTGATGCTCTGTTGGGTCCTGGCCACGGACAACCACCGTGGTTGGCGCCGTGTTGAGGGGCACCTGGGGAAGGTTCGCCGCCACATACCGCTCTTGCCCACCCTGTTGCAGCGCAAACAGGCCCGGCCTGTTGGGTACCCAGACCGCCTCCGCCGGACCCTCATCGGTATGCACGGTCGCGCCTGGGGGAAGCCTGACGGCACGGCCCACAGTCAATGCCGTGCTGGGTGGGCCCGGAATCAGCCAGGCCAGGGCGTTGCGCAGCAGAATCGGGTACCCCAACGAAAGCGGCAGGTTCGAGCGGGCCAGATGAACGCTGAGGGAAACCCGGGGTCCGTCTTCGGTTCGCCACCGTGCAACCGCGGGGACAGCACCCGACCAGAGCCCCACGTTCGCTCCTTCGGGAAGCGAAAGCTCGTGAAGTTCGCGCACGGACCACGATCCCGTGTCCACGTGCGCGAGAAGGGGATCGTCCTTGGCACGCCACGGTCCGGCGGGAGCCAGGGGTCCGCGTGGTGCCTCAGGGAGGCCCGCTTCGACAAGGATGCAGGGGCCATCCGGAGTCCACTCCAGATCCGTTCGCACGACGACGGTGAGGTCCCACGGTGGGTCGTCGGTGCGTTCCACCGACGCTGCAGCAGTGAGTGCAGCCCACAGATAACGGTCCTCCTCACCCTTCCAGCGAACCCGTAAGGACGGCGGGAGGTCCACGGCGTGGTAGCGCGTGTTGTCGTAGGGGAAGCCGTCGCTGGGGCTCAACTCCGCAACGTACGTTGCCCCAACGAAGCCCCACAGGGGAAAGATGAACGTGTCCGCATCTCCTGGCTCCAGCAGTCTTGCCTGTTGAAAGGAGCGGCCTCCGGCCACATCACGGACGGTGACCACTGCGTCACGGAAGCGCTCCGTATCGTTACGGACTGTAACGAGCGCCTGGTGTCCCGAACCGTCCGGTTGACTCCGAACCGCAAACGCTTCAATCCCCAGGTTCTCCACCGGGGGCAGAAGCGCCACCTCTGCCTCGGACTCTTCCGGGGGAGCCCCGCTGACCAGCACTGCACGCTCCCATCCTGGGGGTAGGAGGGAGAGGGCGTGCGACAACGGGGGGCGGTCCGAGAGGTTATAGTCGAGGCGGCTGATGCCGGCCAGGACCTCCTCCTCTCGTTCAGTGGGGCCCACCAGAAGTTGTGGGGGATCGGACCAGCCGATGAGGGCCCACGGTCCCGCAGCATCCCGCACCACAGCCCGAGCACGGTCTTGGGCTTCCTGGAGCCGTCCTCGCGGTGCCAAGGACAACGAGGTGTCGACGATCACGGCGGTGGCCCCTGCAGGCCGGGTGCTGGGGATAAGCGGCGCGGCAAGCGTCAAGGCCATCAGCAGCACAATGAGAACCTGCATGAGCAGCAGCATGTCCGCATGGGGCAACCATCGCGCGATCCTGCTCAGGGAATCAGGTTGGATGCGCTCCCACAAGAACAGCGCCGAGACCGGCATATCACGCTCTTGGCGACGCAGGAGGTACAGCGCGATTACCGCCGAGGCTGCGGCGATCCATGCCAGGGCTCCGGGAACGAGGAGACTCATGGCGGTTTCCGCGCCAGCACCGTCAGGGCAGCTTCCACGGTGGGGAACCCGGCAGAGAACAGAAAACGGTCGACGCCAAGCTCATGACAGGTTTCCGTGAGCTCCTGGTTCCACGCTCGAAGGGCTTCCTGGTACGCCTGCCAGGCCGCCCTGCCGAGCACCAGCGGCCGATGGTTGTCTGTCTCCACGTCAAGGAGCCGGACCTCGCCCAACCGGGGCGGATCGATGTCGACGTCGGCCAACACCTGAACTGCGGAAAGTGTGTGACGCCCGTGAAGCACCGCACGCAGCCCCCGTTTGCAGCCATCGGCGTTCAGGAAGTCGGAGATCACAACACACGAGCCTGCCGGGCGGGGGATACGTGCCCACCGTGCCAACACCTCATTCAGCCCTTCCCCTCCTTGGGGAGCCACCTGCGCCAACCTGTGGAACGTATCGACGAGGACGCCCTTCCCACGTTGCGGCAAGCGATGGTCGTCCTCAGGTTGCCCCAAACAGTGAACGGCGAACCGGTCGTGGTGGCGGTGGGCGAGGAAGGTGAGCGCAGCTGCGATCTTGCATGCGGCGCGCATCTTTGTGGGAGCCCCTTGCGCCATCGAGGCGCTTGTGTCAAGCAGGACATACGCCGGGGCCTCCGCCTCACGTGTGAACACCTTCGTCGCCAGGCGCCGCAGCCGCGCGTACACCGTCCAGTCGATCAGGCGGTAATCGTCACCAGGCTGGTAGGGACGATGATCGGCGAACTCCAGTGATAGCCCCGACCACGGCGAAGGGTGCAGCCCCGGTCCAGCGCTCCGTACGCGGCGCAGCCACACCGGTGCACGGGCCAAGGCGCGGAGTTCGCTGTCCGTCAGAAGGAAGTTGTTCATGGCGCACGCACGGAATCCGTAACGGCCGTCAACACCTCCCCGGGGGTCACCCCCTCCGCTTCTCCACGGAAGTTCATGAGCACACGGTGGACGAGCGCTGGGCGGATGGTCGCCCGGATGTCGTCGACCTCGATGTGATACCGACCGTCCAAAAAGGCCCGCGCTCTTGCTCCCCACAGGAGGGCCAGCACGCCCCGTGGGCTTGACCCGTACTGCACAAATGTACTGACCACCTCCGAGGCGTCAGCGCATCCCGGGTGGGTGGCCAGCACCAGCCGGACGGCATAGTTAATGAGGGGTTCCGGGACGGCGTACGTGGCAACGAGTTCTTGGGCCGCGATGACCTCGTCACGGTTCAGCACGGACGTGACAGCGGCTGTCTGTGAGGTCGTGTTGCGGCGCGCGATCTCCAGAAGATCGTCCAGTCCAGGCATCGACACCTCGGCCTTGAACAAGAAGCGGTCAACCTGAGCCTCGGGCAATGGATAGGTGCCTTCCATCTCGATGGGGTTCTGGGTAGCCAGGACGATGAACGGTCGTTCCAGGCGATGCGTCGTACCGGCCACCGTCACCTGTTGCTCCTGCATGGCCTCCAGCAGGGCCGCCTGCGTCTTCGGTGTAGCGCGGTTCACCTCGTCGGCGAGCAAGACATGGGCGAACAGCGGTCCCGGCAAGAAGCGGAACGCGCCCTCCTCGGGAAGGAACACATTCGTCCCCACGATGTCGGCCGGCATGAGGTCCGGTGTGCACTGCACCCGCCCGTGATGGAGACCCATTGCCGCGCTCATCGTGCGCACAAGACGGGTCTTCCCCAACCCGGGAACGCCCTCGATCAGCACATGCCCGCCGCAGAGAACGCCCCACAGAGCGACCTCGATGAGGCGCTCTTGGCCCACGATGACACGGGCAATCGCTGTCCGAAGGGCCGCAACGCCCTCCTGAACACCTGTCACGGCATCACGGTCCATCTAGGGTGCACCTCCCGCCTCACGGGTGACGTTCTCGAAGTAGCGCTGGACGACATCGCGCAGTTCCGGGGGTATGGAGCGCGCACGAAGCAGAAGATCGACCTCCTTTGGCGTCAGCTCGACGGCTCCTTCGCGTTCGCCCGGTGACTCGGAGGGAACATCCACCACGAGGTACGTACGCCAAGCGCCGTCTTCACCCCGCACGGCAACGGGTGTCAGATCCGCATCAATGCCCAGCTCGTCGACTGCGTGACCGTCCGAAGTGTGGGGGTCGACCTGGCCCCTACCGGGTGGGCCGCCGGCTTCCGGGGCTGCCTTGTCGGGCGGGGTTCCGGCTGTTCCCGGAACTCCGTTCGGGAGTTCGTCACCATCGGCGAGCTCGTCAAATCCTTCGGGTAGCTCCGTCGTCCCGGCGAGTCCGGAGGCACCGTTCTGGGGATCGCCGTCCCCCTCAGCACTGGGGCGCATCTCAGGCGCGGCGTCGCCCGGCGCCCCGCGTGGTGTCCCTGGATCCTCATGATGCCCATCTTGCTCTGGCTCGGCCACGTCGGGCACGGGTGTCCCCTCCAACACGGCGTCCACAGCCTGGTGTGCGGCAGCCCATACCTCCGGATCCTCGCTGCTTGCCGCACGGTGCACGATTTCGCGGAGATCGCCGCGTGCCAGCTCGTCGGCCAACGTGGTGATCGCCCCTGCCGGGATGCTGTCGACGTCGGGTGAAGCAAGCTCCGAAAGACGCTCGGAAAGCTCTCTCAACAATCCTTCCTGTTGTGCAAGGGCTGCAGCCAGCGCTTCTGGGTCCCGCCACAGCTCGCCGGCTGCCTCAAGACCGAGGACCGCCGCCAGGAGGTCAGTGTACGGTGAGTAGCCTGCTGTGTGCTCACGGGAATCGGTGACACGTGGTGCAACCGTGTCTGCGGGTGTTCCGGGAGGCTCCTCCCGTTCCTCAGGAGCCGCCAAAGCCTGCGCCGGGGCTGAAGGGTCCGTCGCCAGGACAGGTGTCGCTTCTCCGAAGGGGAGCCACGTTGCCCCGAGGACGACAATGCCTGCGGCAAGCATGGCAACCTCCCAGCGTCCTGTTGCCAGACGCCACAGTGCCCAGGGGCGCCGCCCGACATCGGCGGCCAGGAGTCCCACGAGCGCTGACGTTCCTTGCTCGACTTGGGCTTCGAGGGCTGCGAGGCGTTCGCCGAGCTGGAGGGAACGGCCCAACGATAGCAAGGCCGCGTGTCGTCGCGTTGGCCAAAGCCAACCCAGGATCCCCCCGAGAGCTAAGGCCAACCACGCTGCGGGGTGCACCTGGACGCCCACGCGTCCCGTTGCCACGGTGACCGCGCCGCAAGCCAGGGCCGCTACCAGGGCTCCACGGACGGACCGCCGGAGTCTGCTCCAGCGACGAGCTCTACGGAGGATCTGCTGCGCGCCTTCCATCCCATCACCCCCAGACTCAGGAGGGCTGTTGCCAGCGGGATCACCAGTCCTGTGGCTGCCGCGACGAGGTGCCCTTCCCAGATCTCAGGCACCGCAACCAGTGGACTCAGCGTGAGCGGCGAGGGAAGCGGTCCGGCCATGATCAGTGCGAGAACAAGGTACTTGGTCACGAACCTTCGTTCGTCCAATACTATCACAGCTTCGAGGAGAGCCCCAAGCATCGCGCAACTCACGAACACGATTCCTGCGTAGGCAAGCACGAGAGCACCGTTGGACCAGGCTGCGCCCGTCCAGCGCGCGTAAGCGACGACGAACGGGATGACGAGCGCCCATCCAAGGAGCATCAGCCCGGCCAGCCGCCCCGCCCGTAGCGCTGCGAGCCTGTCGGCCACTTCCAAGCCAAGCGCCGCGAACAGGGGGCTCAAGGCGTAGAGGAACAGCCTGCCTCGATGAAGAGCCTCCAGGCTATCGCTGTAGTCGCCAACACTGACCGGTGTCAAGGTGCCCACCGCGAACAGGACCCCTGCCAGGAGGAAGAAGCGTTGGAACGAGGGCACCAGCGATTCGGGAAGCACGCGTTCAGGGAGTGGCCGACCAATGAACATGGTGCTCCACCTCCCTTATCCCCTCGCCGGTGGCGGTGCGCAGGAAGAGGCCTGCCTCAGCCATGGGTACCGGGCGATCCTCGAGCCACGCCGGGCTTGCGGTCGAGGGCTCCCAGCCTGCCGTGGCCTGTGGGGTCACCTTCGCTCCGATCGTCCACAGCGTGCGGATTTCACCCCCCACCAGCGAGGCGCGCGTCTCCCATCCTTCCGGGCCCCATGTCCAGGTGAGGTGACGGTCGGTCACCACCTCGTCCGCGGCGAGCAGATCGGTCCACAGGCCCTGAAGCCGCACCTCCCGGTCCTGTCGTGAGAACAATCCCCGCCATGCAACACCAAACCTCCCAACCTCTTCGTGTGTAAAAGACCATCCATACGAAACCATACGTACTGGAGTTTCGTACCAAACCGAACCATACAAGGCGAGACCGACAAGGATGCCGAGCGCAACACCCGGCCACCGCGCAACGCCCCGGGCCCAGCGGCGCAAGAGCCACATGCCGCTCAGCAGAAAGACCGCGGTCCCGACCACGAAAGCCCACCAGCGGCCGCTCTCCAAGGAAGCCTCGTCCAGGACCATGCGGAGTTCTTCGCTGGACGGATGGGGCACAGACCCTGGCCCGTTCTGCGCTCCGGAGAGGAGCACCTCCCAACCCTCAAGGACAGCCCGGAGCTCCGCCGGCAACCGCAGCGCAGCATCCACCGTGACCGTCGCAATGCCGCTGTACACCGCTGGCTCAAGGGGCAACGCCCCGGGGTCTCGTACAACGGCACCGGGAGCCGCCTCTCCCGTCAGACGTCCCACATAAAGCTCCAGAGGTTGGATCGAAAGCTGGAACGGAATCTCGTGGGTCGCCAACACTTCACCGTCTGCTTCGTAGCGCACCGAGAGGGCTGTGCCGCCCGGCCCCAGGTGCCAGGGGAGCACCCACCGGGCCTCGCCGCCAGGCGCAAGCGGGGCAGGCAACCGCATCAGGCGGTCCGCCTCGCCTCTCCAGGCGGAGCCAATGCGCTGCTGCACCACGAGTTGGCCGTTGATCGTTGCTGTGCCTTCGTTGCGGGCTTGCACCCACAGGGGGTTGATCTCGGTGGAGACGGCCCGATCATCCCAGCCCAACGTACCCGTGAGAAACACCTGTCCCGAACCTGTGTAGGCAAGCAGGGCGAGCAGGAGGAAGAACGTGCTCATTGGGGCAGCCCGTTGACGGCATCCAGGGCGTCCTGGGAGAGGACGTCGGCGTAGACCTGGGTCGTTCGTATGGATGCATGTCCGAGCTGTCGTTGTACCAGACGAAGGTTGAACCGGGATGCGCGATACAGCATCGAAGCGTAGGTATGACGGCACGAGTGTATCGAGAACCGCTCCGGGATCTCGGCCCCGCGCGCCATCCTCTTGAACATCACGTACACGGCCTGGCGGGTGAACGGCCCGCCGCGGGGTGACGGGAACAGCAGCGCCTCAGGTTCCGTGGACTCGCCCACGGAATCCTTCCAGGAAAGATAGTCCGCCAAGTGCTCCCGAAGCGCACTTCCCATGTCCACGCCGCGCTCCTTACCTCCCTTTCCCTGGCGGACGATGAGCGCGGCGTGACCCGGATCCAGGAGGAGGTCGCGTACCCTGAGGGCGGTGATCTCCGAAACCCTGAGCCCCGCATCGAGCGCGACATGCAGGATCGCCCACTCACGGACAGGACCGACCCGGCCCACCTTCCGCGCCTCCAGGGCCTCCTTGCGGGCGAACGCCTTGAGCCGGCGTACCTGTTCCGGCGTCATGAAGTCTTCTCGAGTAAGTTCGAACGGCATCAACCCCCCCTACAACAGTTTACCAATGATGCACAAGAGTTTACGAAAGAACTGTCACGATGCAAAAGCCTTGTGTGAAGGGCATTCTGGGGAACGCCGAGTTTACAAAAGGACCCTTTTGTAAACTCGGCCCTCGGGTCAGCCGATGGCGTACTTCTCGATGATCTTGGTCTCCTCACCTTCGATCTCCGCAGAAACGTCGATGTACGGGCGGAGCCCTGACCGGCCAAGCTTCTCCTTGAACAGCGTGTCGAGTTGGAAGATCCCGGCGGAGTTCGACATGCGCACGTGGATGTGGACGGGCTTCTCCTCTCCGCGCGTCACCTTGACCTTCTCGATCGCCAGTGCAGACACCGAGTGAATCGTGGGTTCGCCTACACGGAAGGGTATCCGCGCACGGCCCTTCTCCATGTCCAGGGCATCAGCGACCTTGATGATCCCGGCCTCCACGGTGAGCGGTTCCGCCTCGCGTCGGTGGGCGAACACGGCGTGCATGGTGTCCATGGTCACGGCGGTGAGCATCGGCTCCTCGTACACGCCTTGCAGAAGGTCGTCGAGAAGCCATGGGGCGAGGATGACGGACAGGAGTTCGTGGTCGGTTCGATGGACGGCATGTCCCACATCGTGCAGCGCCGATGCAAGGAGCACGACAACCTCCGCATCCTCGATGGTGCCGTTGTGATCGGCGATACCCAATCGCACGCCTGCCTCGTGAAGATACGACAGAATCTTGAGCGCCAACCGGGTGACGATGCGTACGTGAACAGGGCCATGGTCATTGACGCGCATGCGGTTGATGGCCGTGATGTTCGATATTGTCCATAGCGCCTGCATCCGTTCGGACTCGGCGAGGCGCTGTTTCACGAGTTCGAGCTTGCGCTTGCCCATGGGGGCATGATGCCCTAACTCCAGCGGTCCCACCAGGGCTCCTGTCCCCTGGTATCATCGATCTTGGCCTCCAGTGCGCGGACCCGTGCTTCGAGGTGCCGGACCTGTTCGGCGAGGTGCTGGACGAAGGCAGGCCACCCATGGTCCGGTATGGCCTGGTGTAGTCCACTATGCTCCTCTGACATACGAAACGCAGGCGTGACCTCTTCAGCCTGGTAACGAACGAGTGCAGCAGCTTCCTTTAGGGTGTGCCCGGTTTCGCACAGAGCCTGGAGCGCTTGGAGGTACGCGAGGCCGCTTTCGGTAACGAGGAGCTGATTGTTGGGGCCGCGGCGGAGGTGTCCCACAAGCAGGTCCCGTAGGGCCTCGATGCGATTGCGTACCTGGTGTTCGGTTTCCAAGTTGAGGGTGTCCACGAGCTGAGGGACGGTATACATGGTTGAGCCTCCTTTTGTTCGGTTTAGCCCCAGCCTAGCGCCCCGGTGGGCTGGGGGCAAGTGGCGGCCGGATCGACGGGATGCTAGCCTTGGGCATGCCGATCCGACGGCTTGAGGAGAGGGTCGTACGGCAGATCGCTGCCGGGGAAGTGGTGGACCGCCCGGCTTCGGCGTTGAAGGAACTCGTGGAGAATGCGCTTGACGCGGGGGCGCGCGCTGTGCAGGTAGAACTCTCCGGCGGTGGTGCCGACCGGATCCAAGTCAGCGACGACGGAGTGGGTATGACGCCCGCTGACATGCGGCTTGCGATCGAGCGGCACACCACGAGCAAGCTCGCCCGCGAAGAGGATCTGCGGCACATCCGGACGCTCGGCTTCCGGGGGGAGGCGCTTGCCGCGATCTGCGCCGTCTCCCGCGCACAGATCGTGTCGCGTCCGGCCGATGGCGAGGCGGGGCACCGGTTGGCCGTTGAGGGGGGGTGCGTCGTCGCGGACGAGCCGGCAGCCCGGGCCGTGGGCACCACGGTGGAACTCAAGGAGCTGTTCTTCAACGTCCCCGCGCGCCGCAAGTTCATGCAGGCCCCTGTCTCTGAGGCTCGCTATGCGCTGGGTGCCCTCCGCCGTCTCGTTCTGTCGCGCCCGGATGTGCACTACACGGTTTCCTCTGAGGGACGACGGGTTCTCGCTGCTGCGCCCGCTCGTGACCCTGGGGAACGGGTCGGCCAGCTGTATGGGGCGGAGTTCACAGAGCAGCTGCACCGGGTGGACCTTGAGGAAGAAGGGCTGGCGCTCACTGCGCTCCTCGGCCCTCCGGAGTTGGTGAGGGGTACGCGTGCCGACCAGCACCTTCTCCTCTCTGGACGCCCGGTGCGTCCTGGCGCGCTGGGCGCTGCGGTGTACCACGCATACC
>PUMC01000115.1 GCA_003552425.1 Candidatus Acetothermia bacterium
CGGCCCGTGCCTTGTTCTTATCGGCGGTCGCCGCCCACCAGTTGAGCACAGGGTTGGCCACGAAAAACGATGAATAGGTCCCCACAATCACGCCGATCAACAGCGCCAGCGCAACCGGCTGCAATGCGGCCCCGCCGAACAGGAACAGGATCAACACGGGGATCAGCGTCGATAGGCTCGTGTTGATCGACCGGCTGAGCGATTGGTTCGCCGATCGGTTGATCACCTCGGGCATGGGCGTCTTCTTCATCACTTTGAGGTTTTCCCGGACCCGGTCGTAGATGACAATGGTGTCGTTGAGCGAGTAGCCGACGATGGTCAGAAACGCCGCGATCACCGGCAGGCTGATCTCCACCTGGAACAGAGCGAACAACCCCAGCGCGATGATCACATCGTGAACAAGTGCGGCGATTGCTCCAATGGCGTACCGCAGGCGGAAGCGCCACGAGATGTAGATCAGAATCGCGCCGAGCGCGAGCAGGACTGCCTGCCAGGCGCGCGTGATGAGCTCGCCGGAGACCTGGGCGCCCACGCCCGTGTACGATACGCCGCCTTCACCGGCGATCCGGAACGCCGCCGGCAGCCCCGTGTCCGCAGGCGGATCGGCAAGCTCACGCCGTATACGGTCCACCGCATCCGGATGCGTCTCGGGGTCGATGCGCAGGGTGATCATCTTCCCAGGCAGAATGGCGCCGTCCCGCTCGAAGTTCGCATCGTGGAGGTGCACCTCTTCCCGCAGAACGCCAACTTCCTCGTACCGAGCCAGATACGACCGAAGGGCGTCATTGCTGACCTCGGTGCCCACGGGGTAGATCACGGTAAACTGCGAACCACCGGTGAAATCAACGCCGGCACGGATACCCATGAACGCCACCAGCACGATGCTCAACACCACAAGCGTTATGGAAAGCGGGATCGCGTATTTAAACTTGCCTAGAAAGTCAAAGTTTCTCATCTCAGGATCTTCTCACTCCTGGGGCGCGCGGCTCACCCGCTTGTTCATGCGCGCCTTCAACCGAGCCGCCCGGTTGGGATGCAGCACCCCTCGTTGCGCAGCTTTGTCCACCGCGGCCTGGTAGCGCGGCATCAGCTTCTCCGCCTCATCGTGCTGACCCCCCACAACAAGCCGCATCATCTCCCGACGCCAGTGACGGATAGCGTTCTTCCGTACATCGTTTCTGGCTCTCCGCTTGACGCTCTGGCGCAATCGTTTCTTGGCGGAACCGGTATTGGGAATCGTACATCGCCTCCTCGTCTGATCCTCCTGGAATTACGGCCTAGATCTTAGCCCGCACCCTTCGCACGTGCAACACCCGGAAAAAGTTCCCTCGTCCGACGGTTGCCTCGGGGGCCATCCAGGGGCTATGGTAATGTGCGTTACCTCTTGGGGGGGAGAACACTGTTGACCGATCGAGGTTCGTTGTTGGTGCATCCAGTGGATGCTGCTTTTTCCGTTGAGGGGAGGCACAGATGATCCAGTCCGTGCGAAAGCGCGACGGTAGGGTAGTGGCGTTCGATCCAGAGCGGATACGCAAGGCAATCGCCAAGGCCTTACAAGAAGTCGGCCAGGAGGATCCTGGACGTGCCTCAACCGTTGCTCACACCGTTGTCTCCACCCTGGAGGCGCGCTACGCGGGTCTCTTTGGCCCTCCACACGTTGAGGAGATCCAAGACATCGTTGAAGAGGCGCTGATGGCCGCCGAGCTCCCCGACGCCGCCCGCGCCTACATTGTCTACCGCCACCAGCACAAACAACTGCGCGAACTGAGGGAGCTCATCGATCCCACCCTCGTGGAACAGTACCTGAACGGGGCCGACTGGAGGGTCAAGGAGAACTCCAATATGTCGTTCTCCCTTCAGGGTCTGAACGTGTTCCTTACCGACAAACTCATCGCCCGCTACTGGCTTGACCGCATTTACCCCACCACCGTTCGTCAGGCCCACGAGCAGGGAGATCTGCACATCCATGACCTTGGCACGCTCGGGCCGTACTGCGTGGGCTGGGATCTTCACGATCTGATCACCTCCGGGTTTCGCGGGGTACGGGGGAAGGTCGAAGCCCGTCCCGCAAAGCACTTCCGCGTGGCGCTGCTGCAGGCAGCGAACTTCCTCTACACCCTGCAAGGGGAAGCCGCCGGCGCGCAAGCCTTTTCGAGCCTGGACACCTACCTCGCACCGTTCGCAGCCCGTGACCAGCTGCGCTACCCGCAGATCAAGCAAGCCATCCAGGAGTTCGTGTACAACCTCAACGTCCCCACCCGTGTGGGGTTTCAAACGCCTTTCACGAACACCACGCTTGACCTCAAGGTTCCCCAAGACCTGGAGAACGCCCCGGCCGCCGTCGGCGGACGCGCGTTCGGGACATACGGCGACTTCCAGGAGGAGATGGACCTGATCAACCGAGCTCTGGCCGAAGTATTGGGTGAGGGCGATGCACGCGGCCGCGTGTTCACGTTCCCCATCCCCACGTACAACATCGTGCCTGACTTCGAGTGGGACAACGACAACTTACGGCCCCTTTGGGAGATGACCGCCCGCTACGGCATCCCCTACTTCGCAAACTTCATCAACTCCGACATGCACCCTGCGGATGCCCGCAGCATGTGTTGCCGACTGCGTTTGGATACACGTGAACTCAAACGCCGCGGTGGCGGGTTGTTCGGCTCCAATCCCCTCACAGGCTCCATCGGCGTGGTAACCATCAACCTGCCGCGACTGGCACATCTGGCGCGCAATGAGGGGGAGTTCATGGAGAGGTTGGTCGGCATCATGGACCTAGCGCGACACTCCCTGACGATCAAGCGAAAGGCATTGGAGCGGCTCACCGAGCAGGGTCTCTATCCTTACTCCAAGTTCTATCTAAGGGCTGTCCACCAGGCTACGGGCGCGTACTGGGCCAACCACTTCTCCACCATCGGCGTCATCGGGATGAACGAAGCCTGCACGAACCTCTTGGGTTGCACTGTGGCGGATCCCCAGGGCGTGGCGTTTGCGGCACGCGTGCTCGACCACATGCGTGAGCGCCTCGCGGATTACCAGGACGAGACCGGCCAACTGTGGAACCTCGAGGCAACGCCAGCCGAAGGGGCAAGCCACCGGCTGGCATTGCTCGATCAGCAACGTTTCCCACGGTTGGCACTGGGCAACGGCAACAGCCAGTACCATGGATCGGCGCCCTACTACACGAACTCCTCTCAGCTGCCCGTAGGCTTCACGGACGACCTGTTCCACGCCCTGAAGCTGCAGGAACCTCTCCAGACACGTTACACAGGCGGGACCGTGTTCCATGCATGGCTGGGGGAACGCCTGCCGAACCCCGAATCGGCGAAGCGGCTGGTACGGAAGACACTGGAGACGTTCCGCACCCCATACCTCACACTGACCCCTACGTTTTCCATCTGTCCGGCCCACGGTTACCTGGGAGGCGAGCACAGCAACTGCCCTCAGTGTGGCACACGGGCGGAGGTCTACTCGCGCGTCGTGGGTTACCTGCGTCCGGTCGAACAGTGGAACGCAGGCAAACAGAGCGAGTTCGCCGATCGAAGAGCGTTTGACCCCGCGGAGATCGCCGTCGCCTGAGAGCGGTTGATGAACATCGCCGCTGTCCGCTGGACATCGCTCTCTGACTTCCCAGGGAAGGTAGCCGTTGTCTTGTGGACACCGGGATGCAATCTTCGATGCCCGTTCTGCTACAACGGCACCATCGTCAACCCTAGTCCCGGCGACCACCCCTCGACAATCACCATGGAGGAGACGCTGGAAGGAATTCGGTCGCGGCGCACGTTTGTGGACGGGGTGGTCATCACCGGCGGCGAACCGACACTGCAGGATGACCTGGAGACGCTGCTCTGGGAGGTGAAGCACCTGGCGTTGGAGACAAAACTCGACAGCAACGGCACACACCCCGGTGTCTTAGATCGGCTTCTGAAGAAAGAGCTCGTGGACTACGTTGCCCTCGACGTGAAGGCTCCGCGCGCCCGTTACGGCGCGTTCACCTCCCCGGGGACGGATCCAACGCCAACCGTGGTTGCCCTTGAGGCGAGCATGGCCATCCTGCGTTCGGGGAACATCAACTACGAGTTCCGCACAACCGTTGCCCCAGGACTCGGTTTCGAGGACGTCTTGGCCATCGGGCACTGGATCTCGGGCGCACAACGCTATGTGCTCCAGCCGTTCGTCACACCGTCGGAGAGCAGACTGGTGGACGAATCGTGGAGAAACCTCACCGCTCTGTCACCGGAGGAACTACGGGAACTCGCCACGTTGCTCCGCCCTCACGTGCCGACCTCCGTCCGGGCTTAGACCGATACGGGCACGCTCACCGAGAAGACGCCAGCCCAACACGCGCCCGGACCTCATCGATCACCTCTTGGGCCATGCGGCGGGCCCGGCGGGCACCGTCGTGCATGACAGCATCGAGATCCAATGTGCGCTCTAGCGCAGCCCTTCGCTCCCGAACCGCGGCAAGCGCCTCCATCAGATGCCGATAGAGCGCATCCTTGAGATCCCGATAGAGCAGCGTTCCGTCTTCGTGCGCTGCCTCAAGGGAACGCACCTCATCGGGGGGGGCCACCTGCTGCAAGATGGAGAAGAGGTTAGCCACCCCGGGGGACATCTCCTTGCCCGGAGCAAGACCGGTGTCGGTCACCGCGGTCTTGACCTTGCGCAGGATCATCTCCTCGGGTTCGTTGATGCCGATATAATGCTCCGGCCCCGACGACTTGCTCATTTTCCGCCCCGGATCCGCCAGGGACATGATGCGCGCCCCGGGGCCTACAAGCGGTTGGGGTTCCGGGAACAGCTCACCGAACCGAGCGTTGAACCTGCGCGCCGTTCTCCGCGATAGCTCCAGGTGCTGGAGCTGGTCTTCGCCTACCGGAACGTGGTCCGCCCGATAGAGCAGGATATCGGCCGCCTGAAGCACCGGATAGTAGAACAATCCAGCGTTCACAAACGCCTGCTCACGCGCTTTGTCCTTGAACTGCGTCATCCGGGCCAGATCGCCGAACGAAGTCACACAACCAAGGATCCAGCACAGCTCCGTGTGCTGCGGCACCTCCGATTGCCTGAACACCACAGACCGCTCGGGATCGATGCCGCACGCGATGAGATCCAAAACCAGATCACGCCAGGCACCACGGAGCTCATCAGGAGACGTGCTCTCGTGGGTAAGGGCGTGATAATCGACCACACAGTACAGGCAGTCGGCCTGCTCCTGAAGCTCGACCCATCGTCGGACAGCACCGAAGTAGTTTCCGAGGTGCAAGACCCCTGTCGGCTGAATCCCGGAGAATATCCGCATCTCCACCTCCCGGCGGCGAAGTATAGGGGACACGCGGCACCCGATCCAGCCGCTTTGCTTCGCGCGGCATCTGGGGCTATAGTCCAGGTGGAAACGATGAACAACAGTCTTGATGTGGTGATCCTTGCAGCCGGCAGGGGCACCCGAATGCGCTCTCAACACCCAAAGGTTCTGCACTCCGTGGCCGGAATGCCGATGTTGGAGCACGTGTTGCGAACGCTCCACGGGTTGCATCCCGCACGCGTTGTGGTGGTCGTGGGGCACGGTGCTGACGCAGTCCGCAGTGCGATGAAGGATCGCGGTCTCACGTTCGCCCTCCAGGATCCTCCTCAGGGGACCGGTCATGCACTCTTGTGCGCCCGTTCGGTGATCTCGGCACCCCACATCGTCGTCCTGCCAGGGGACGTTCCCTTGCTTCCGGCCGAAGCCCTAAAGCTTCTGTTGAACAGACATCGAGAAGCCGATGCGCTGCTGACCCTCCTAACCACCGAGCGGGCCGAGCCCGGGCAGTACGGACGCGTCCTGCGCGACGAATCCGGGGCGGTGACGCGGGTGGTGGAGGCCGCGGATGCCACGGACGAGGAACGTTCCGTGCGCGAAGTCAACGCCGGGGTGTACTGCATGTCCAACTGCCTCCCGATGTGGCAAGCGCTGGAGACCCTCCTGCCCGACAACGCCCAGGGAGAGGTCTACATCACCGACTTGGTCAAGCGCGCCGCTGCTGATGGCAGGTGCGCTGCCGTCACATGGCCATGCGAAACCGATCTCATGGGCATCAACGATCGGTGCGACCTCGCCCAAGCAGAAGGGTACCTCCGGCAGCGCATCTTGCAGCAGCTGATGGTCTCCGGCGTGACCGTGGTCGATCCGGGGAGCACGTACGTGTCGCCCGAAGCCGAGGTGAACGAGGACACAGTCCTCTACCCGAACACGCACATCTACGGCAAGTGCCGCGTGGGAAGAGGCTGCTCCGTGGGACCGGGCGCACATCTCGAGGACACGGAGCTTGAGGACGGAGTGACCACACTGTGGTCGATGTTGGAAGGCGCATGGGTAGGAACCGGGGCCCGGGTGGGGCCTTACGCACACCTTCGGCCAGGGGCACGCATCGGGCCGTCGGCCAGGGTGGGAAATTTCGTTGAGGTGAAGGCGGCCAGCCTGGGGAACGGAGCAAAGGCCAACCATCTCGCGTACATTGGCGATGCTACCGTGGGCGCTGGCGCCAACATCGGTGCGGGCACGATCACCTGCAACTACGATGGCACGCGCAAGCACCACACGCACATTGGTGGCGGTGCGTTCATCGGCAGCAATACGGCGCTTGTGGCTCCGGTGCGCGTGGGTGAGAACGCCGTCGTGGGGGCAGGATCGGTCATCGACCGCGATGTTCCCCCCTATGCGCTGGCCCTTGGCCGTGCGCCCCAAGTGGTCAAGGAAGACTGGAATCGAGACAGGGAGGTGACGTGAACGATCTGAGCCTGCTCTGCGGCAGAGCCAACCGGCCGTTGGCCGAGGAAGTCGCCCGTATTCTGGGCCTGGAACCGTGCACAGCTGCAGTGGACACGTTTGCGGATGAGGAGATCCGCGTCCATGTGCAGCAGACTGTCCGTGGGAAGGCCGTGTTCATCGTCCAACCCACCTCCCCCCCTGTGAACGATCACCTGATGGAGCTTCTGCTGATCGTGGATGCGTTACGACGCGCGTCCGCCGGGATGATCTGCGCTGTCGTCCCCTACTTCGGCTATGCCCGTCAGGATCGGAAAAAGCGTGGTCGCGTACCGATTTCGGCGCGCCTGGTGGCCAACCTCATGGAGACCGCCGGCGTTGACCGTGTGCTTACCGTCGAGCTTCACGCGGGCCAGATCCAAGGCTTCTTCAACGTTCCCATGGACCACCTTCGCACCGACAGGCTGTTCGCCGAACACCTGCTCACGCGCCATCCTGATTGGATGGATGCGCTCACCGTAGTGTCCCCGGACCTGGGGGGGGTATGGCGGGCGCGAAGGGTGGCCAAGGAACTCCGTACCACCATGGCCATCGTGGAGAAACACCGCGAGGACACAGACCGTGAAGCTCCCGAGAGCATCCAGGTGATCGGCGATGTCAAGGACCGTGATGTGCTCATCGTTGATGATATCCTGTCCACCGGATCGACGCTGTGCCGAGCAGCCGAGGCCCTGGCCGACGCCGGTGCCCGGCGGCTCTTGGCAGCCTGTACGCACGGTGTGTTTGCCGGTGCAGCGCTCGATATCCTCCAGGCCTCTCCGTTGCACAAGGTGTTCGTGACCGATACCATTCATCACGAGCAGGGCCTTGCCCATCCGAAGGTGGAAATGGTAAGCATTGCCCCGCTGCTGGCGGATGCAATCCGCCGTATCCATTGCTGTAAATCTGTAAGCGACCTTCTTGTGAGGAGCTAGGAGGAACGATCATGGCAAGCGTGAAGGCACGACCCAGGGACCTCAGCGTCAGGCCCAAGGCCCTGCGTCAGCAGGGATTGGTTCCCGTTGTGGTGTATGGAGCGCAGGTAGAACCGGTGCACGTGTCAATCGAGGAAGACGCCCTGTGGAAGCTTTTCGCAGGCGTCACCCGCTCCACGGCCGTTGAGCTCGAGGTGGAGGGTGGCAAGGAATACCATGTCTTCCTTAAGCACATCCAAGTTGACCCCCTCACGGAACGCCCGATTCATGTGGACATGTACGTCCCCGAGCCGGGCAGAGCCTTGCAGATGCCCGTACCCGTAAGGGTCACAGGGGTGTCCCCGGGGGTGAAGGACGGGGGCATGCTGGAGACCCTGCACGAGTACATCGATGTGGAGGCGCGCGCAAGCAAGATGCCTCCCTACATCGAGGTCGACATCTCTTCGCTTGGCATGAGCGACTCCCTGTTGGTCGATGATCTGCCCTGGGGGGAGGGTGTTCGTCCGCTGTTGCCGGATGATACCGCGGTCGTCACCGTGATCTCCCCGCGTGGGCTCGCCCGCGCAGCCCTCGAAGCTGCGGAGGCTGCTGTGGACGAAGAGGCCCTTGAGGAAGGGTTGGAAGCCGAAGATGCTGGGCCGACGGAGGGCGAGCCAGAGGCTTGAGGGCGGTCATCGGACTAGGCAACCCCGAGCCCGTCCACGCCGCCACCCGGCACAACCTTGGGTTCTGGATTGTTGAACGGCTGTTGCGCGCCCGTCGATGGAAGGTGCGCGTGCACAGCTGGGGCGAGGTGGCCCAACGGTCGGACGCGGTGCTGTTGCGTCCCTACACATACATGAACCGCTCCGGGGAGGCCGTGCTTCGGCTCGTCCGTAGCTTCGCCTTGCCGGTCACCGACCTCTTGGTGACCCACGACGATGCAGACCTCCCGCTAGGCACGGTGCGGTTCTCCCCTAAGGGCGGCCCGGGGACCCACAACGGGATGCGATCGGTCCTGTCGATCCTCGCCACAGAAGAGGTGCCCCGGCTCAGAGTCGGCGTGGGACGGCCACCCGAGGGAACGGACCTGGCCGACTACGTGTTGCGCCCACCGAAGAGAGACGAGATCCCGTCGCTTCTCGGGGCAGTGGACTTGGCGGCGGAACTCGCGCTCGTGTTCATCGACGCCGGAGCCGCGGGAGCGTTGGATCACTACGCCCGCCTGAACCTACCGTTATAATGACGGTACTGGAGGTCTAGCGTCTATGTATGAGAAATTCTCCAAAGAGGCCATGAAGCTGCTTGCCGCCTCACAAGACGAGGCGGGGGAATGGCGGCACCGCTACGTAGGTACCGAACACCTTCTGCTTGCCTTTCTGAAGAACGACGGAACCCGCGTGGAGCGGTTTCTTACGGAGCACGGGCTCTCCTACGAGCGTGTGGCCCGTATTCTGGAAAGACAGAAGGGCAAAGGAAAACTTAGGCTGCCGTCTGAGGACCTCGAACCCACCCAGAGGCTGCGCCGGGTGATGAAGCTTTCCTACGAGGAGGCGCGGCGCGAGGGCTCGGATCCCATCGAACCGGAGCACCTTGTGCTCGCCGTGCTGCGTGAAGGCGAATGCACGGCAGCGGAGATCCTGCGTGCGCACGGTGTGGATCTGCGCACCGCGCGCAATCACTTCTTCCCACGGCGGGGGCGCGTCCAAGTGCGAAGCACGAAATCCCAGCGACTGCCCGCGGAGCTCGGTGAGTTCGGCCGTAACCTCGTGGAGGAAGCCGAGAGCGGGCTGTTGGATCCGGTGATCGGCCGCGAAGCCGAGTTGGAACGCTTGGTGCAGATCCTCTGCCGAAGGAAGAAGAACAACCCCGCACTGATCGGTGAGTCAGGCGTTGGAAAGACGGCCATCGTCGAGGGATTGGCCCAGCGGATCGCTGCGGGAGACGTCCCGCTAGCACTGGCAGAGAAGGAACTCGTGGAGCTCGACATGGCCGGTGTGGTGGCAGGCACGAAGTACCGCGGTGAGTTCGAGCAACGGCTGAAGAACATCCTCAACCACGTGATGGCTTCGGACAACATCATCTTGTTCATCGATGAGCTGCAGACCGTGGTAGGAGCGGGTGGCGCCGAGGGGGCGATCGATGCGTCGGCCATCCTCAAACCCCCGTTGGCTTCCGGGGCCATCCAGTGCATCGGGACCGCGACACCCGACGAGTACAGGAAGTCCATCGAGAAGGATCCCGCGTTGAAACGGCGCTTCAAAACCGTCTATGTGGAAGAGCCATCCGTCGAAGGGACCGTCAAGGTGCTCAAGGGGCTTCGCCACAAGTACGAGCAACACCACGGAGTCCGCATTGAAGACGACGCACTGCGGCAGGCGGCACGACTCGCGGACCGCTACCTCACGGATCAGTTCCTTCCCGACAAAGCTGTGGACCTCATGGACGAGACGTCGGCTCGCGTTCGTCTGGCGGCGACCGACCTCCCGCCCGAAGCCCGAGAGCTCATGGAGGAGGTCGCGGCTCTGGAGGATCAAGAGGAAGAGGCTGTGACGGCCCAGAACTACGAACTCGCGGCCAAACTCCGAGACCGCAGAACCGGTCTTGCCGAGCAGATCAAGGCGTTGGAGCAGGATGCCCAGCGGCTTCCCGAAGCGCCAACCGTCGTCGGCCAGGACATCGCCGAGACGGTGGCCGGGTGGACCGGCATCCCCGTCCGCCA
>PUMC01000131.1 GCA_003552425.1 Candidatus Acetothermia bacterium
ACAACGACTCCAACGAGCCGATGACGAACGCTCCGGGGATGCTGGCCACCGACGCGGCCAGCTTGGCGGCGCGGGGCTTCCACCGCTCGGGGACCTCGATGGAGAACCACTTCCCGTACCACAGGAGGTCCTTCATCTGCCACAGTCCGATGAGGATGGCAAGCGACGAAACCGCGTACAGGAACGGTACGCGGAATCCTCGGGCGCCCACGGTCATCCCCAGGAGAGTGTACACCACGAATCCCATGGCGAAGTACGTGACGTAGACGCCGGCGATGAAGGCCAGACCCGCCCACAGGACCTTCATGCGCTTGCCCAACACGATGAGCGTACCCATCAGAAGGAGCATCAGGGCGAAGTCGCACGGGTTCAGGGAGTCGAGGAGCGCCGCGCCGACGACGGCCCACAGGGTGAGCTGTTCCCGGAGGCGCAGCCGTTCGAGCGGTGAGGTCACCTCCCCCTCCACGGCGCGGGCGACCTGAGCCTCCAGATGCTCCCGGTCGTCCTCCGTGAACGCGAACGCCTGCGGTGCCTGCCGGCGGACATACAACTTCCCGTCCACAAGCGCCGTGTCCCCCACGAACAACGCCGGAGGATCCCCCGGCGCCTCGTGCATTCTCTGAAGACGGCTGAAGGTGCGTTCGTTGTCCGGGTCGGTGACGTCCAGGCGCTGAACGCCCAAGCGGGGGAAGCGCTCCACGAGCTCCATGGCCAGCGCTTCCAGGCGCTCGCTGTCGGCCTCCCCAGGGCGCACGAACAGAATCAGGTCTGTGGCTGTATCCGGAAGACGCGTGAGCGGCGACGGGGCGCCGTCGGCCACGGCCCGGTCCACAGCCCGTTCCAGAGCGATCCCTTGCGCCGGCCCGCGGAAGACTTGCGGTTCGTCGTCGAGGCCGTAGAACGTCGTCCCCACCATGGCTACGTCTCCCACGAACAGCATGGGCACGGGCCCTAGGTCGGCGTCGTAGGCGGACAGGAGGCGCTGCAACAGGCTACGCCCCTCGGGGGCGTGGATGTCGTACTTGGTGACGGTGAACGCAGGGTAGTCAACGCGGAGGTCGTCGAGCACATCCTCGACGAAGGCACACTCGGGGCAGCCGAGTTCGTAGAAGTACAATGCCTCGACGCCGGTGTCCGTGTTGGAGAAGGCCACCGGTGCCAGGGACAGTGCTATGGCGAGCAGCGCGCACCAAGACGTTCGCTTCACCTTTCCCCCCCTTGACGAACACGATGCGGGTTCGGTGTTGATGAACTCCCCGCTCGCTCGGTGCCTATGATCGTCCCCGTGAGCCCCTCCTGCAAGCGATGGGGCAACGGGGAGGGCTGTTCCAACAGCATTTATGGTGGTTGTCATGAGGAAGCACAACATGCTAGGGTGCTCCAGGGTGCCTTGGTGCCCCGAAACCAACTGTTTGGAGGAGGTCGTTGATGGGAGTAGCGAAGAGAACGGGACAGCGGCTGGCGATGTTGCTGGTTGTCGTGGCCTTGGGCGTGGTGCTCACCGCCCCGATGGCAGCGGCTCGCAGCCCGGCACAGCGGGACACCAATGGGATCATGGTGTTCTACACTGACTGGGGGACGAGCGACTTCTACGTGGGTGCGGTGAAGGGTGTGGCCCTTTCCATCTTCCCCGAGGCCACGCTCGTGGACCTGACGCACGATGTTCCCCCCTTCCAGCTCGGGCCTGACGCCATCGAGATTCTCCGCGCTGCGGCGCTGGAGTTCCCCTCGGGTACCGTGTTCGTGGCGGTGGTCGATCCAGGCGTGGGGACCGAGCGAAGGCCGATCGTCGTTCACACGGAGGACAACAAGTTCTTCGTCGGTCCGGACAACGGCCTCTTCACCCCGTTCATCCTGGAAGGGGTCAAGGGGATCTACCACATCACGAACGAAGACTTCATGCGCCCCGGACCGCGGTCGCACACCTTCCACGGCCGTGACATCTTCACCCCCGCCGCAGCGAACATCGCTGCCGGTCGAAGCGTGTCCAAGGTGGGCCCAGAGATCACCGATCCTGTCCTCCTCGAGATGGGGATTGCCACGTTTGAGGACGGCGTGCTTGTCGGTGAGGTGCTGGTCATCGACCAGTACGGGAACCTGGGGTCGAACATCTACCGTGACCTCATCGACGAGGCCGGCTTTACGGTTGGGGACACACTCCGCGTGACCGTTGGTGACATCACCGACGATGTACCGCTCGTCTACACGTACGGCGACGTCCCCGTCGGGGATGACCTCGTCTATATCTCCAGCCGCGATGCCCTATCCATTGCCGTGAACTGGGGAAGCGCCGAGGACCGCTGGGAAGCGGAGGTTGGCACAGAGATCCGCGTAACGTTGGCGGATTAGCTGACGCTGCAGGTCTGATCGGTGACCAAGGCTGCCCGGTCCCAAGTGGCCGGGCAGCCTTGCCGCTCCCTGATGGGGCTTACGTTATTGGGCTGGGGGTACTCCGCCGTGCCGTTATCCCGTTACGGCACCCACAACAGGGAGCGGCCGAACGCTTCGATCCAGCCGTCGATGCCACCCTCGACACAACGAGCGTTTTCGTGCCCCGCGTCTCGGATTTCCTGGGCTAGCTGACATGCCTGGGTACCGTCTTGATCGATCACCCAGACCGTGAGGTTTACTCCGCTGGGAAGCTCCCTTGGTTGCGGAAGGTACCGGGCCCATGCGCTGATCTCGTCGGCTGCCACGTTCACCGAGCCGGGCAGGTGCCCTCGGGCGAACGCCTCGGGTGGGCGAACGTCGAGCATCACCATATGGTTCCGGGCCACCTGAAGCGGAGTCACCGTGTGGTTTCCGGAGTAGGGTGTGCCACGTGGTGCTGGAATCGAGATCACGTTGCTCCAGTTGAAGAGCGACTGTCCGAGTTCCTCCTGCCAGCGCACAAGCCCCCCGGCGATCGCCCGGGCATCGATACCGTGGGCCCGGAGTGTGTTCACCGCCTGCGTGGACCACGCACCGGTGTCGTCGTAGACGTAGATCGGCCGGTTACGGGGCAGGGCATCCACCCGTTGCGCGAGCGCGGTACTGGGGATGTTCAGCGCTCCCAGCAGGTGCCCGGAACGGTAGTCCCGTTGGTCACGCACATCGACCAAGAGGTAGAAGGCGTTGGAAAGATCCCTTGGTGACCGGGAGATGTCGGAGGGAAGCTCGGTGGGTGTGCGGTGCTGGATGTCCGCTTCGGTTGCGCGCACGTAGACCCTGAGCGTGAACGACACTTGGGTGGTGCCCGCGTTGACGGTGGTCACGACATCGATCGGTTGACGACGTGAGGCGTAGCCGGACGTTCGGAACCGTACGTTAAGCTCCGTGGAGTCCCCCGGTGCGAGCCTGGTGTTGGCAAGCCTGGGGTTGAGCGTGGCACAGCAGGGGTAGTTGACCCGCACGCTTTGGATCTGGAGCGCGGACGTACCGCTGTTGCGCAGCACAAACGTGTGATCGACGAACACACCTTGGACAACCTCTCCTGCCTCGTAGAGCTCACGGTCAACGGTGAGCCTAGGCGTTGCCAACCCCACCAGGGGCACAAGCACCAGCAGCATGGCTATCGTGGTCTTCCTCAACACAGGTATCCTCCTTGGGAAAGCGGGACAACCGGGACAACCGGGACAACCGGGGTCAGGTCGTGCGCGCGTGCACATCTGCGATGCGCACGCTCGCACGACCTGACCCCGAAGCCCCGAAGCACACGCACGACCTGACCCCGGTTATACTTCCTCTTACCAACTTCCATAGCGTATCTCCCACTGTTCGTACCCTCCGAGCACACTCAGCGCACTGGAGAAGCCCTCGGCCTGCAGTTCTTGCGCCAGGCGGCAGGCATCGCCCGTGCCGTCATCGACGACCCAGATCTTGACGTCGGCATTGGACGGGAGTTCATCCAGGCCGGGAACGTGCGAGGCCCACGCCAGGACCTCCTCCGCAGGCATGTGCACCGCTCCGGGGATGTGGCCTTCAGCGAACGATTCCTCCGTGCGGATGTCCACGATGAGGTTGTACGAACGCAGCACACGGTTGGGGGCGGTGGCGTAGCGTCCGGTGTGGGGTGTCCCCGAGGGCGGCGTTGGAGCCTGACCGTCGGGACGCTGGAACAGGAGATCGCCCACCGCTTCCCACCAGCCGACGAGTCCGCCGCTGATCGACATCGCGCCGATGAAGCCGGCGTCCTGCATCTTCTGTGCCGCCTCCGCGGCCTTGGAGCCGTCGTCATCGTACAGGTAGTACACGATGTCCTTGGGGAGTGCGGGCAAGCGCTGGGGAAGCTCCGCATAGGGGATGTTCACCGATCCCACGATGATCCCTTCGGCAAGCGCGTCGGGTTCCCGCAGATCGACCATCAGCCTGAGGCCCCGGTGAAGCTGGTAGGCGCTTCCTTGGTGGGCTTCTCGGGGAAGGACCGCACCTTTGAGGCGCGCGTTCACGATGGGGCTCTGGGGGTCGTTGCTGAGGATCTCGGCGAGCAGGGTGAGCGCTTGACCGGCGTACCCGGTGGACTCGAAGGTGACGAGCATCTCGAGCGAGTCCCCCGGTTCCAGCGCACGTGCGGGCAGCGTCCCTTCCACGCAGGGGCACAGGCTCGGCGGATCCTCGATGCGACCGATCGGTTCCTCGGTGAACCTGAGCACATCGTCCCCGGTGTTGGTGATGGTGAACGTCTGCGTGACGTAGATGCCGTCCACCACCTCACCGAACTCGTAGCGCTCTTCAACGAGCTCGAGCTGAGGTGCTGCCGTACCCAGAAGCGCGATCCCCACAAACAGTGCTGCGAGCCATGCCGTCGTCCGCACGCGTACCGACCTCCTTAGGTCAACGATCGCTCCATGATATTCTACACACCCGGTGGGTAAAGGGTTTCGCCGGGGGACAGGTCACGCGTCATCACAGCGCGGGCTGCGATCGTGCACGACCTGACCCCGGTTCGTACACTGGCTATATGCACGAGTATTCGTTGGCTTACGGTCTTCTGGAGGCACTTGGCGAGCACCTGCGTACGCACCCGGTCGACGGGACGGTGCGTACCGTCCACGTTCGCAAGGGCGAGCTCGTGATCCTCTCCGAAGAGGCACTCAAGGAAGCGTGGCGGATTCTCAGCGAAGATACGCCGCTTCGCGGGTCGGAGCTCGCGTTCGAGGTCGTGCGCACCCGGGTGCGTTGCCGCAGCTGTTCCTACGACGGTGCTGCGGGGCGTCTGGATCCAGATGAGGCGTGGCATACGAACATTCCTTCGTTGACGTGTCCTAGGTGCGGAGCGCGTGTGGATGTTGTGGAGGGGAAGGAACTGGCTGCGGTGTCGTTGAGCGTGGAGGAGTTGGCTGAGGATGGGCCGTCCCCACCCACGTCCGACGCGCCGAAAGGAGCACCGGCACGAGAAGGGGGCAGACCCGAGGCTCAAGGCCGTTGACCCCTGGGCCGAACAGCACAGCTTCGTCCCCCCGGCGCACGTTCCGAAGATCGGTGATGTCCGCGGCCACGGTGTCCATGCCCAGCTTCCCGAGCAGCGGGACCTCCTGCTCGTGGATGGCCACCCGACCGAACTCGGGTCTCAGACCATCTCCGTACCCCGCGGTGAGGATGGCCACCCGGCGGGGTTCTTCGGTTACGTAACGGCGTTCGTACCCCACAGGCCACCCCCCGGGCAGCGTGCGCACGGCAGCGATACGTGTCCACACCCGTGCCGCCGGCTGTACGCCAAGAGGCGGGTGACACGGAACGTCCGGATATCCGTAGATGGCGATGCCCACGCGGACCATGTTCAGGGGCGGGGCCGTACCCTCGTGGAAGGCCAATGCCGCCGCGGAGTTGGCGAGGTGTCGCCACGGCACCCGCTCGCCATCGACCGTCCACGTCTCAAGAAGCTTCCGGAACCACCACACCTGGGCCCGGGTGAACGCCACATCGTCGTGTGCCGGGGCGTGCGCTGAGGAGAGGTGGGAGTATACGCCGGCAAGCTCCAGCAGGCGGTCGTCCGAAAGCCGTTCGAGGGCGCGCTCGGCCTCTTCCGGGAGGAGCCCAAACCGGCCCATTCCCGTGTCTACCTCGAGGTGCACACGCGCCGGACGGCGGGCCCGTCGGGCGGCAGCGGGGATCTCCTCGAGCATGCCCATATCGCCCACGGGAATGTGGAACCCTTCGCGGATGGACTCGACCATGGCCCGCCCGACCGGCGGCAGCATGATGAAGATCTCCTGGCCGAGGCCCGCCCGACGCAGGGCCCGACCTTCGGCGACGCTGGCTACGCCGAACCAGTCCACGAAGTCGGCGCCCGCATGGGCGGTGCGCACGAGACCGTGGCCGTAAGCATCCTCCTTGACCACGGCCATGATGGCGCAGCCTTCTGGTATACGCGCTCGTAAGCGCTCGAAGTTCGCCCGCAGCACACGCACGTCGATTTCGGCCGAGACCATGGCCCCTCATTAACGTCCCCTGGTGCACCGAGGGCAACCGCTGGGGTCACCGGGGACGGGGACATGCTTCCTATGAGGTGGGTGGCGGAGGATCCAAGGGCCACGGTGGGGAGGGTGGCGTATAATCTGGGGGCTCATGGAAAAACGGCTATGGATCAGGGTTAACGGCACAGTTCAGGGCGTTGGTTTCCGCCCGTTTGTGTATCGGATCGCGGTTGCTCGGGGCCTCGCCGGTCATGTTCGGAACCTCGGCGACGCGGGGGTCGCGATCGAGGTTGAGGGGGAGACCGGGGCTGTGGACGGTTTTCTGGCCGCGCTGCGGGACGAAGCTCCGCCCCTTGCCGCGATCGAGACGGTGCGCGTGGAGACCATCGCCCCCAACGGGGAGACGGCCTTCTCCATCATCCCTTCTTCCGGCGACGGAGACGGGGGAGGCACGCTCCCTCCGGATGTCGCCACCTGCGACCCCTGCCTCCACGACATCGCGAACCCCAAGAGCCGCTACAGCGACTACTGGGCCACGAGCTGCACGGACTGCGGCCCCCGGTTTACGGTGATCGAAGGCCTGCCCTACGACCGGCCGGCCACATCGATGGAGGGTTTCCCCATGTGTCCGGCGTGCGCACGCGCGTACAAGGATCCTCTCGATCGCCGGTACCATGCCCAAACCATCGCCTGCCCCGACTGTGGCCCTCGCCTCTCCTATGTGGAGGGCGGGGACACGCCCGAAGGTCCGCCGCTGGCAAGGGCAGCTGAGGCGCTGCGTGCGGGGAAGATCGTTGCCGTGAAGGGTATCGGTGGTACGCACCTGGCATGCCGGGCCACCGATGAGGATGCGGTCGCCGGACTACGGCGGCGTCTGGCACGGCCGGGGCAGCCGATGGCGGTGATGGCCCTCCCCGAAACGTTGGAGGCGTTCTGTGAGCCGCTCGACGAAGAGTGGGCGCTGCTTCGCTCTGCGCGTCGCCCGATCGTGGCGGTGCGGCTGAAGCCGGGGGGGCTCGCTCCCGCGGTGGCGCCGGGACTGCACACCGTGGGTGTGATGCTCCCCTATACGGGGCTTCACTACCTGCTCCTGAAGCGTGTTGATGCGCCGCTCGTGATGACAAGCGGCAACTACCCCGGACTGCCCATGGCGGTCACCGAGGAGGCGATCCTGCGGGAGCTCGGGGACGTGGTGGACGGGGTGCTTCTTCATGACCGTCGGATCGTGGCGCGGTGCGACGACTCGGTGGTGCGGATGGCCGGTGGTTCGCCGGTGTTCCTGCGGCGCTCGCGGGGGTGGGTTCCCGAGCCGATCCCGGTCGATCTTGGGCAGGAGCCGCTTCTTGCCCTTGGGGGAGAACTCAACGTGGTCTTCGCCCTCTACGACAAGGGCAAGGTGCACCTCTCGCAGCACATCGGCGATACCGATCATCTGGAGACCTTGGAGTTCCTGGAGCAGGCCCTCGCCCACCTGAGGCGTATCACCGGGGTTCCCGCGCCGCGCCGGGTGATCTGTGACCTCCATCCAGGGTTCAACACCGTCCGCCTGGCCGGCGAACTGGGGGATGCGGTCCCGGTTCAGCACCACGTGGCTCATGTGGCGGGGTTGGCGGCGGAGTGGGGTGTACACGCACTCGTCGGTGTGGCGGTCGATGGCTACGGCTACGGGGACGATGGCGGGGCGTGGGGTGGAGAGATCATCGTGTGGAACGACGGCCGCTGGGAGCGCACCGGTTCGCTGGTGGAGGTCCCCCTTCCTGGAGGGGACCTCGCGGCCCGGCGCCCCGGGCGGATGGCGGCTTCCTACCTTGCCGCTGCGGGGCTCGACCTTGAGGGATCCGGGCTAAGTGACGACGAACGCGAGGCTGTACGCTTTCAGCTTCAGGCGGGGGTGAACACGCCGCTGACCACGAGCGCGGGGCGGTTCTTGGATGCGGTGGCGGCATGGCTTGGGCTGTGCGCAACGCGGACTTACGAGGGCGAACCGGCCATGCGCCTGGAGGCCGTGGCCGCTGCGGGCCAGCCGCACGACCTTGCGATCCCCCGGGGGTCAGGATCCGGCCGGGAACGCTTGGACACGGTTGACCTCTTCCACCGACTCGCCGGCCTGCGGGAGAAGGGCGTGAGGGTGGCCGACCTTGCGGCGACGGCACAACAGGCTTTGGGCAAGGGTCTTGCGCGCATGGCGATCGAAGCGGCACGGGCTCGGGGTGTGCCCGTGGTGGGCCTCACGGGTGGGGTGGCGGTGAACGACGCCGTTGCCTGGGCGGTGCGGCGTGAAGTGGAACAAGCCGGCCTTCGCTTTATCGCGCATCGCAAGGTACCGCCCGGTGACGGCGGACTGGCCTTTGGCCAGTTGGCGGCCGTTGCCTGGCGCTCGCCGGGCACGCGCCTGGAGCGGTAGGTTCTCCGTGCCCCGCCGGTTGCGGCACGTTGGTCCCCGCGCTCCACGTCGGGGGTGATGCGCCATCGTGAACGGGTGGAACCCCCCACGGGAAGGTGCGACAAATGTCCTCACGCCGCCTCTTGACCTTTGGGGGGCCGCGCCCTACGCTCCGCTTGCTGGGCAGAGAACGCCCGGCAGGGAGGGGACCAGCCATGGGTGGACCGAAGAAGCCCAAGGCCCCGAATAAGCCAAAGGGGAAGTAACCTGAGGTGTGTCGAACAACATGAAGTGGGGGCGAGGTAACGTGCCCCCACTTCCTTTTGTGATGTAGGTGTGAGGGTGCGCCGTGTGGGGACGCTTGCACGAGCCGGGGTTCGGCGGTACGATGCGACCATGAGCATGGAGCTTCCGTTCCGATGCTTCTTCATCCGTGAGTGTTGGCGCCGCTAAGGCGCCCTTATCTGCTTCTGATTTCCCTAACCCAGTAGGTTGTCGTGATCGACCCAGAGGCTGCGCAGTGCAGCTTGAGGGGGTGACGACCGCGCACGTCCTTGACGTGAACGACGCGGTGTTGGGAGCGCCAGGAGGTAGTCCATGGCCGAACCGACCAAGATCTTGCTTTCGGAGAACGAGATACCCAAAGACTGGTACAACGTGATCGCTGATCTTCCGTTCGCGATGCCACCGATGATGCATCCGGGGAAGGGTTCCCCAGTGGAGCCCGATGATCTTACCCCGATCTTCCCCCGTGCTCTTGTGGAGCAAGAGCTTAGTACGGAACGGTGGGTGGAGATCCCCCAAGAGGTGCGGGAGGTCTACGGTCTATGGCGTCCGAGCCCCTTGTGCCGCGCGCGCCGCTTGGAGAAGGCGCTGGGGACCCCGGCGCGCATCTACTACAAGTGGGAAGGGGTAAGCCCTCCAGGAAGCCACAAGTCCAACACGTCTGTGCCCCAGGCGTTCTACAACAAAGCGGAGGGTGTCAAGCGGTTGGCGACCGAGACGGGTGCTGGCCAATGGGGTAGCGCGCTGGCTTTTGCCTGTCAGCTGTTCGATCTTGTCTGCAAGGTATACATGGTGAGGGTGAGCTACGACCAAAAGCCCTACCGCCGGCTGATGATGGAGACGTGGGGTGCGGAGTGTGTGCCGAGCCCCAGCCCTGCCACAGAGGCGGGCAGGCGCATTCTCGCTGAGGACCCCGACACCAGCGGCTCACTGGGCATCGCCATCAGCGAGGCCGTAGAGGACGCGGTGACGCACAGCGACACCAAGTACTCCCTGGGGAGCGTGCTCAACCACGTCATGCTGCATCAGACTGTGATCGGACTAGAGACCAAGAAGCAACTGGAGCTGGCTGGCCACTACCCGGATATGCTCGTGGGATGTGTGGGCGGTGGCAGCAACTTCGCCGGGTTGTTCCTCCCCTTCATCGCCGACAAGGTGGGTGGTGTGGCGCCGGAACTGCGGATCGTGTGTACCGAGCCCACGGCATGCCCTACGTTGACGCGGGGGCCGTACGCCTACGACTTCGGCGACACGGCTTGTACGACCCCGCTCCTCAAGATGTTCACCCTGGGGCATGCGTTC
>PUMC01000060.1 GCA_003552425.1 Candidatus Acetothermia bacterium
CCGGCGACGGTTACGACCAGTAGTGCGGTCAGGGCCACGAGATCGTACCGCCAGCGCCCCCAGACAAACATCACCAGCGTGAACGCCAGCACACCCAGCACCAACCATTGCCCAGCTGTCATCGCGATCATCCCCCGCCGTGGCGGGTCAATCTTCCTGGATCCAGTCCTTGAACTTGGCCTTGATGCGCCGTTCGATCATCGGACCAAGGTCGTCCCAGTCGACATCGTCGGGCGCGTCGGCCCAACGGGCAAAGCCGCGTTTGATGCGATGCTCGATGTCGTGACCGAAATCCTCCCACTGACGAATCTTACGCCAGGTCCGGAACGGCGATCCGATCGCGATCCCCGCCAACCCCGCCCATGCGAACAGGAGCGTCGTGAGGAACCAAAGGCCGCAGGCCTGCAGGTAGGAGAGCGTGGGAAGGAGTCCGAGGTGACCCGCAACAATGCTGTTCCACAGCATCATGATCACCCAGGCGAAGAAGAAGAACGCCGCAATGTCCCCATGCCGAATGAGCCTGAACACCAATCGCACCGCTGCTCACCTCCATCTGTCCGGCATTATATGCGCATCGGCAAGGGTATTACCGAGGCCGGTCGCCGTTGGGCGTCGCGGCTTCAGCGGAAGCGTTCCTCACGCCAAGGATCTCCACGGGCGTGGTACCCACGCGCTTCCCAGAAGCCGGCCTCCCGTCGTTGCAGGAACGCGAGTGTGCTGAGGTACTTGGCGCTCTTCCAGGCGTAGAGCGACGGCACGACGAGCCGCAACGGGGCACCGTGCTCCTCGGCGAGGGGAGCGCCGTTCAGCGAATGGGCCAGCAAGCTGTCCGATCGGGCGAAGTACGCCAGCGGAACGTCCGTCGTGTAGCCTTCGCGGCCGTGCGCCATCACCCACAGTGCACCGGGAAGCGGTCGAACGAGCGCGATCACCGCCCGTGCGGGGACGCCTTCCCACACGGTGTCATGCACACTCCACCCCGTTACGCAATGTACGTCCACGGTCACCCTCTCTTGGGGAAGCCTCATGAGTTCCGACCAGGAGAGTGTGCGCGGCTCCTCCACCGCCCCGGTGATCTGAAGCTGGAAAGCCTCGGTGGGCATCGGGGGTACGGGTGCGATGTCGTACACCACAAGATCATCGAGCCAGCGTTGCCCTGGCGGAAGCCGGTCGGCCATCCTTCAGAATAGCGCACGGGGCACCGTCGTGAAAGGCGTGGCACAGCCGCGTTGCTTTGTGGAACATGGTCAACCCGCTGCTCACCGGTCACCTCGCAAGCCGGCAGCGGATGGCTCGGTAGGTACCCAGGCGTGGTTCGCCACGTACGCTGTGAACGGAGGAGGGGTCTATGTGCCGGATGATCGTCATCCCCAATGGAGCGCCCGGCGGGGCTGTGCTGCCGGGGTTTGTCCGCATGGCTGAGGGCAAGAACGCGCTCAACGACAAGAACCGGCAGCCTGGAGCGGTACAGCACGGCGACGGCTGGGGGGCGTTGGTCCTGGACGGCGGAAGACTGAGGCGCGTTCGCTCTACACACGCTTGCTGGGACGACCCCGCGCTGAAGGAGCTCGGCAACGCTACGGTCGTCGCCCTTCATGCTCGCCGGGCCTCGCAGGGCGCGTCATCGGAACTGGAGAACGTCCATCCTTTTTCGTTCGCCACCTCGAATGGGACGCTCCACTTCATGCACAACGGGACCGTGCGCGATCCCCTCGTGGTGCAGCGCCCGCTTCGGGGAGCCACGGACTCGGAGCGGTACTTCGCGTTCCTGCTGGACGGGTTCGAGGGCGCAGCGTTCGATGAGCGGGTGCTTCCCGGCCTGATCGACAAGCTCTGCGACTACACCGCCTTGAACGCGTTTCTCATCAGCGAAGGTCGCGCGTGGGTGATCGCGCTGGCACGCCACCCCTCCCTCTACTACACGCTCCACTGGCAGAAGACGGACTGGGGAACGGTGGTTGCCTCCGAGCCCCTCGCGGACCTTGCAGACAGGTGGTTTCCGATGGCCCACCGGTCCCTGACCCGCTTCGGGCCCGGTGAGGAGCGCCGGGTACTATAGGTGAGGGGGAGGTATCGCCGGCAGGGCACCGGGGGCAAGGCGCTCGCGTTCGTGGCGCGTCAGCGTTGGGTGCTCGAGCACGGGGGGTGAACTGCACGTGACGCGACTGAGCCTGTTCATGCCGATCCTGTTGCTGGCCGCCGTTGCCGTTCAGATAAGGGCGAGCGGGGAGGCGCCGTTCGCGGTGGATGCCGCACGCGTTGTGCTCATCGGTTCGCGCTACGGCGTCGACGGATTGCCTGTGGAGGTCCGCTTCCCCATCATGGGGGACGAGGACGCCCCCGAGGAGACCTTCCCCCTTATTGTGTTTGGTCACGGTTTCCAGCACTCTTTCCGGGACTACGCCTACCTCTCGGACGCGCTCGTCCCGCAGGGATATGTGGTGGCCTTCCCCGACCGGATGGCCACGAGCGCGTATATCCCGCTCGATGCCTATGCACAGGATCTCCTGTTTGTCGCTCAAGCACTGCGCACGCTGAGCATGGATCCGACGGACCGACTGTACGGCGCGATCGGTCCGAGCACAGCGTTCATGGGCCATTCCACCGGTGCGGCCGCGGTACTCGTGGCGCTGGCGACCAAGCCTGTGGCCGAGACTGCCGTGTTGCTGGCGCCTCTGGGAGATCTTCGGTTGACCCCGGTGAGCGGATCCTGCCCCGTGGCCGCCGCGGAAGCGGTGTCGCCGAGCGTGCTGGTCATCGATGCGGCCGAGGACTGTCTAACCCCTCCCCGCGGGCACAGCGTGCCGATCTTCCACGCGCTCGAGCGTGCTTCGGCCCGCCACCGTATCACGCTCGTTCAAGGTGACCACTGCGGGTTCTCCGATGCCCGAGGGCCCGCACAGGCTGTGTGTCGGGCGGCCGAGCGTGCGCGCTGCCTGCGTGGGTTTCCGCCCGTCAGCGTGCAGGGACCAACGATGGGGCCCGCGGCCCAGAATGCGCTGACGGCACGCTATGTCCTCGGTTGGCTGGAACATGAGCTGCGCGGGCACGAGGAAGCATTCGAATACCTTACGGAGGCGCTCGCCGACGACCCCGGAGTGCGCCACGTGCGCGCGCCCTGAACGCTCGCTGCCACGCGTCCTGTCTAGCGATCGAGCAGTGCCCGAATGTCCAAGGGTTCACCCCGGTTGGATGCCCGGACAAGGGTCAGAGCCTGCGACGGACAATGGGCTGCGCAGACGCCGCACCCGAGACAGGCCTCCTCATCGACCTGGGCACCGTGGGGGGCCGTGGAGAGCGCGCCGAACGGACACACGACCGCACAGGCCCCGCAACCGGTACAGCGATCGGTTTCACAAACAGCGGTGTACCCGGAGGAGGCAAGCATGGGGACACCGTTCTTCCAAGCCCTCATCGCCCCGCAGCAACAGCTACAGCAGTTGCAGATCGCGTAGAAGCGGTTGAGCATGGCATCCTTGAAGAACGCGTGGTGGACATGGCCCCGTTCGCGTTCAGCCTGCAGGATGCTCACGGCCTCCTCTTGGGTGATCCAGCGGGCACGCGTGGGGTGATGAGCCGCGACAAAGCTGGCGAAGGGTTCGCCGACGATCAGGCAGACGGCCAGTGGCAGGCACGGCGAGACCTGCGCCGCGCGGCACGGGCACTCCAGGGCCACGATGTGTTCGGGGTTCTTGATCACGATGTCGCGGGCCGTTGCGTAGGGGATGATCTGCTCGAGGTCCCTGAGTTCCACCTCCAGGTCGAGCGTGACAAGCTGTGTGGCGGCCGCCGTGGGAACCACCTTCCCGTGGTACGTGTCGGCGAAGCGATTGCTCCTGCTCTGGGGATCCGTTGCACCGCGGCGGCGGGAGAGCAAACGGCCGCCCCGTGTGGCCAGTACGCGGAGGGGACGGCGCAGGGCCTCCGGGCGCATCCCGGCTTGGATGTAGAAATAGGGCCAGCGGCCGTAGACGTATCCGTGCAGGAAGTCCAGCACCCCGTAACCGGGCGTTCGGCGACCCTCACGCGCAAACGCCCGTGTGGTGCGACGCACGGGCCAATCCCTTATGCCACGCCTCATTCCCCGATGTGTGGAATGAGGGCGTTGTCCCCGTGGCCTGATTTGTAGCCGCATGCCGTTCATGGTACGGTCGGCCAGGGGTTACCACCAGATGGGGGGGCGGACACGTATGAAGCGTGCGGTGAGCATCAGCATCGGTTCCTCCACCCGCAACAAGCGGGTCGAGGTCGAGCTCATGGGGCAACGCGTGGAACTCGAGCGTCTTGGCACCGACGGCGACATGAAGGAAGCGGCACGGCTGTTCACGGAACTCGACGGCAAGGTGGACGCGTTTGGGCTAGGCGGCGCGCTGCTGGGGTTCCTGGTGGGGGGACGGTGGTTCAAGATGCACACCACCCAGGGGCTTGTGCAGGGCGTACACCGTACACCTCTGGTCGACGGCACCGGCCTCAAGCGGTCCCTCGAGTACCGCGCGGCTCAAGAACTGGAGGCCACTGTGGGCCCGTATCTCGATACGCGCCGGGTTCTCGTGATCAGCGGTGTGGACCGGTTCGGACTGCTGCGAGGGTTCCTCGATGCAGGGTACGCATGCGTGATTGGCGATCTCATGTTCGCGTTGGGGCTCCCCCTTCCGCTGCACACGGAGCGTGGCATTCACCGTATGGCGAAGCTCGTACTGCCGGTGGTGGGACGCATGCCGTTTCACTGGCTGTACCCAACCGGGAAGAGCCAGGAGCTTCACACACCGAAGTGGGGCAGGTATTTCAAGGCGTGCAGCGTCATCGCAGGCGACTGCCACTACATCACGCGTTACATGCCGGCGGACCTTAGGGGCAAGATCATCGTCACCAACACCACCACAGAGCAGGACCGCGACAGATTCCGGCACGCCGGGGTCACCCACCTGCTGACGACCACCCCCGTCTACGGTGGGCGGTCGTTCGGCACCAACGTGCTCGAGGCAGCCATGCTTGCGATCAGCGGCTACCGCGGACGGGTGGACTACGAGCGGCCGGGTGACTACTTCACCATGATGGAGCAGATGGTCGACGAACTGGAACTCACACCGACGGTGCAGGAGCTCTAGCGATGGATGCCATTGTGCTTGCCGGCGGTGTGCTTTCTCCCGAGGATCCCCTGTTTCCTGAAGCTCCACGGGGTTTCAAGGCGCTGGTGGATGTGGCCGGTAAACCGATGGTGCAGCGGGTGCTGGACGCGCTCTGCGCTTCGGGGTGCATCGAACGCGTGGTCCTCGTCGGGCTGCCGGCAGACGTCGAGGTCGCCTGCACGCAACCGTGGCGTTCCATCGAGCAGAAGAGCGACGTGGTCCGCAGCGTCCAAGCGGCCGCTGACGCACTGGCCGATGAGGGTACGGATGCGGACTACGTTGTGGTGGTGTCCGCCGATGCGCCGGCGATCAGCGGGGAGGCGGTGGCTTGGCTGGCCGGGCGTGTGACCGAGACCGATCACGATTTCCTCATGTGCGTTGTCGAGCGGTCGACCATGGAGCGGCGGTTCCCCGACGCACGGCGGACCTACCTCCGGTTCAGGGATCGGGATGTGTGCGGGGGCGATATGGCGGCCTGCCGCCTTTCCGTGGCCCAGGGTGCAGGGGAGCTCGCGGCGGAGCTCTCCCGAGCCCGCAAGCACCCCCTACGCCAAGCGATGCTCATAGGCTTCGGAACGCTGTTTCTCCTCCTCACCCGCCGCCTTACCTTGGACAGTGCTGTCCGCAGGGTAGGAACACGATTGGGAATCGACGTTTGCGCGCTCGTGTGCCCTTACGCTGAGGTAGCGATGGACGTGGACAAACCCTCGCAGCTGGCGGTGGTACGGAAGGCTCTCGAGGCGGACAACTAGGCGACGGCCTCTAGCGGAATGTCCCTTGCCTCCACAGCCGAACGAGCAGCGGCCACAGGTAGAGCAGGGGCCTCCGGCGAACCTTGTCCGGGATCTCCACCGGCTTGCCGGTATGCCGCTCGAGCTTCCACGCCACGTAGTCGATGCCCCCATCGAAGGTGTACAGCGCCTTCAGAAGGCGCAGCACCGAAAGGATCTTGCCCAGGGCGATGCGGAGCGCCCAATCGACCCGGCCGAGAACGGGAAACCGCTGCCGTTTGGCGCTTACAGCGAGGACCGCACGCCCTACCTCCTCGAAGAAGTGGGGGAAGGCATCGACAAGCGTTCGGGCCCGGTTTTCGGTTTCCGGGCGCAGTTCGGTCCGGTAGGAAAGGGAGAGGGCCCGCGTCCACAAAGCGCGCCAATCAGCCCCCCGGGGTACGAGGGGCAACGCCCGCCAGGCGAGCGTCTCCACAGCGTGGGCGAGTTCGTCCACAAACGGCTCAGGGTCTGCAGTCCCCAGGAGCGTGACGGGCTGCGCGTAGCGTCCCCAGAAGTAGGAGTGGTAAGCCGTCCGGCTGCATCGACGGCGAAACTGCGCTACGGAGAGGACCGCGTACTTGCAGCGCACTGGCCGGCCTTCCACGGATACCTCCAGGTAGTACACGTTCGGCGGAAGCAAGCGGCACAGCGTCCCCGCAACACGGCCCAGCGCTTGCCGGAGATCCGTGACGAGGACGTGCAGATCGACGATCCCCTCGAGCGCTACCTGGCGGCGGCAGGAGCCGTAGAACAGGGCCGCGACAAATGCTGGTCCAAAGCGATCTTTGAGGGCAACCACCAGAGCGTTCACCTCTGCCGGGGCGGGCCGCAGCGCCTCGGTACGCACGGCGCGGCGGATTCGTTCGCGGCTGACCGCTCCTACCGGCGGCCTGCTCATGGCTGACGGCCGTCGAGCAACAGAAACACGAGCGGATCGCTGGCGGAAAGCGTCAGCGGCCCCGGCAACGTCTGAACCACCCCGTCGAGGAGCCAGGCGTCCTCGAGGTCGAGGACCACACGGTGAGCCCGGCATCCGTGGTAGCCTTCCTCGGTCGGCAGTCGTTCCTCCCACCCCCTAAACAGCGCGGGCAGCCGGCGCACAAAGTGTTGCAGGCTGGACTCCAGCCAGCTGACCGAGAGCGGGCCTTCACCGGGGCCCCAGAAAGGCCGCAGCCGCAGGAACAGACGACGCATCACCGTGGTCAGAAGGAGGAGCACTTCCTGCTCATAAGGCGGCGCATCGTCAACGCGCACCGTAACCGCTGTCGGTGTCGAGAACGGTACGTGTTGCCGGGCCACACCCACGACCCCGCGGGCGAGTGCCGTGCCGGCACCCCATTCCCCCACGCGACGGCTCTGCTTGAGCTGTTCTTCCCAGAACTCAACGCCACGGACGATCGCGCCGATCCCGAAGAAGAGCCCACAGAACAACGTCCCGTCGGCGGTCATCACCTTGAGCACGGGGCGGTGCTCGACCTGCCAAGTGGCCGAAGGCCGGTGGCGCAACGCGAGGAACTGGGCAAGCCCGCGGCGGAAGGACCCGCAGCCCGTGATGTCCCGGGCGCTCATGTTCGTCGTCCCGCCGGGCAGTACGGCCAGCGGCGGGAGGTTCTCCCAGCCACCCCGACGGTGGAGTTCGGTGAGCACAGTCTGCAGGGTGCCATCCCCGCCATTCACAGCGAGCGCAGCAGGCTGCGCGGCGAGCAGTTCGTCGAGTGCCTGGGGGAGCTCCACGGGATCCCGGGTCACCCGGTGGGTGATACCGTCCACACGATCGAGATAGGCCAGGGCCGACCGTCTGCCGGCGTTGCAGCGGCTTCTGGCATTGCTCAACACTGCCAGCCTGTTCTCTGTGCGCGTCATCACCTAACGATACGCGCTTGACCATGGCCCGGCCAAGAAGCGAACGGCGCTCCCGGGCCCGGTCCGCGCCCCCTATACTGGAGGTACGGGGTAGCCCGAGCCGCAGGAGAGGGCAGGCAACCCGATGGCATAAGGCGCAGGAGGCGGTGTGCGGACAACAGACGATGGACTTCGGCTTTCGGCAAGTGACCTTGCCAACCATGTGGGATGCCGGCACCTCACGTTCCTCGACTTCCTTGTGGCCCGCGGCGAGCTCTCCGCACCGGCGTACCGGGATGCCGCCCTCGAGGCGCTCAAGGAGCGCGGCCTGGAGCACGAACGGGCGTACGTGGAGCATCTCAGGGCACAGGGATTGACTGTGCTGGAACTCGACGACCTCGGACGGGCGGAGGCCGAGTACGCCGCAACCTGCGAGGCCATGCGTGAAGGTCCGGACATCATCGTTCAGGCAACGCTCCTCGGGGACGGGTGGATGGGAAGGGCCGACATCCTACGGCGTGTGCCGATGCCCTCCCCTGCGTTTGGCGCGTATGCCTACGAAGTGCTCGACACAAAGCTGGCCAAGGACACGCGTGGACGAACGATCCTTCAGCTCTGCCTTTACGCGCAGCTCCTGAAGGAGATCCAGGGGTGCCTCCCCGAGACGATGTACGTGGTCCCGCCCGGGCAGGATTTCACCGAGGAAGCCTACCGCGTGACGGACTACATGGCCTACTTCCGCTTCGTCCGCCGGCGCCTGGTGGAGACCGTGGGCCAGGGCGCGTGGCACGGCGGACCAACCTACCCCTTGCCCTGCGAACAGTGCGGCATCTGCCGCTGGTGGCGCCACTGCGACGACCGGCGTCGAGCCGACGATCACCTGTCGCTCGTCGCGGGGATCAGCAAAGCGCACATCGTGGAGCTGGAGAGCCGGTCTGTGGATACCCTGGAGAGGCTCGCCGACCTGACGCCTCCCCTCTCTCCCAAACCGCAACGGGGTTCGGAGGAGGGTTACGAACGGGTGCACCACCAGGCCCGCGTGCAGCTGGCCGGCCGCCACCGCGGGGTCCCGGTCCACGAGCTCCTTCCTGTGGAGGAGGATCTCGGCCTGTGCCGCCTACCCGAACCAACACCCTGCGACATGTTCTTCGATCTGGAGAGTGCTCGGTACGTCGGTGAAGGCGGCTTGGAGTACCTGTTCGGCTGGGTCACGCCCAACGAGACGGACGAAGCCGAATACGAGGCTCTGTGGGCGATGAGCTTCGCCGAGGAGCGGGCGGCGTTCGAGCGCTTCGTGGACGAGGCCATGGGCCGGTGGGCAGCCGACGAGGGGTTTCACATCTACCACTACACGCCGTACGAACCGGCAGCAATCCGCCGCCTCATGGGACGGCACGCCACGCGGGAGGACGAAGTCGACCGTCTGTTGCGCGGCGAACGTTTCGTGGACCTGTACGCAGTGCTCCGCCAGGCATTGCGGGCCAGCGTGGAGTCGTATTCGCTGAAGGACCTCGAACCGTTCTTCGGCTACCGGAGAGAGACGGATCTCCGCGTGGCCAGCCAGCATCTCAGGGCCCTGGAGTCGGCACTGGAGTACGGGGTCCCCCAGCGCATCGCTCCCGTTCACCGCGACACGGTCCGCGCCTACAACAAGGACGACTGCCTGGCCACGCTGATGCTGCGCACGTGGCTGGAGCAGCTCCGCGACGGGCTGCTGGCGGAGGGCGTTGCGATTCCCCGCCCGAAACTGAGCACGGGGGACCCCAGCGAGAAGCTCGACGAAGCGCTGACGCGCACACGTGCGCTTGCCGAGCGGCTACTGGCGGATCTTCCGGCGGTGGGGGAGGCGCACACGGACGAACAGCGCGCGCAGCGGATCTTGGCGCATCTTCTTGAGTGGCATCGGAGGGAGGACAAAGCCGCGTGGTGGGAGTACTTCCGCTTGGTCGATCTGAGCGATGAAGAGCTGCTCGAGGAACCCGTGGCCCTGGGGGGCCTCGTCTGCGAAGCGCGCGTGGAGGCACGCAAACGGGGCACTGTGGTCGACCGGTATCGCTTCCCCAGCCAGGATGCGCGCCTGCGCCCGGGGGACCGGGTCCTCAGTCCCGAGTCGGGCACCGCGGGCTTCGCCACCATCGAGCATCTCGATCCCGTCGCACGCCGCGTGGACCTCAAGAAGTCCGCGAAGTGGGCTGACGCGCATCCCCGGGCGGTGTTCGTTCACGAGATCGTGCGCACTAAGGAGCTCCGCGAGGCGCTGCTTCGTACGGGCGCGTGGGTCGCGGAGCACGGGATCGACGCTCCCGGGGCATACCGGGCGGGGCG